>JAEEOD010000320.1 GCA_016284115.1 Bacteroidaceae bacterium | reverse complement strand
AGGATTTAAGATAGGCTACCATCCTGTCATAAAAAATGAAAGAGCAGAAGGAACTTCGGGCTATTCTTGGTTCAAGCTGTTCTCTCTGTCATCTGCAATGATTATTTCTTTTTCGAACAAACCTCTTAAGTTAGCTTTGAAATTTGGATTCTTCATCGTGTTTCTTTCTATATTGTTGTCATTGTATTATTTAATACGGTATTTTGTGGGTGGAATCGGAGTTAGTGGTTTTACCACAATTGTTATTTCCATGTGGCTGATTGCAGGAATAATCATCTCATTATTAGGGGTAATTGGCATTTATTTGGGTAATGTCTTTAACAAGGTAAAAGACCGTCCTAATTTTATAATAATGGACAAAATCAATTTCTAAGATAAGCGTGAAGAAAATAGCTATCATAGGCGCATCGTATCTCCAAAAGCCTTTGGTTGAGAAAGCAAAGGAAATGGGACTTTACACGCTTTGCTTCGCGTGGCGTGATGGGGCAGTATGTGCAGATGTCTGTGACAAGTTCTATCCAATCTCTATTATTGAAATAGATGAAATACTGAGCATTTGTCGTGAAGAGAAAATTGATGGAATCTGTACTATCGCTTCTGATGTTGCAGCACCTACAGTCGCTTATATTGCAGAAAAAATGGGGTTACCTGGCAATTCGTATGAGTGTGCCGTTAAGGCTAATAATAAATACTTGATGCGTGAGGCTTTTATGGGGGCCAAGGTGCCGTGCCCTCAATACCAGATGGTGACAGATGTAATGCAGCTGAGTGGAGACAAATGGTATTTCCCTCTGATTGTAAAACCTTCAGATCGTTCAGGTTCCTTGGGTGTACAGAAGGTAAACAAGCCAGAAGAACTCCGTGATGCTGTTCTGAAAGCCTTGGATGTTTCTTTTAAAAAAGAAGCGATGGTAGAGGAGTTCATTGACGGCAAGGAGATTAGTGTCGAATTCATATCCTACCAAGGCATCCACTATCCACTGGCCATTACCGATAAGGTGACAACGGGTGCTCCTCACTTCGTGGAGCTAGAGCATCATCAACCATCAAACTTGTCGAAGGAAATGTACGAGGAAATATACGAAATAACCAAACGTGCACTGACGGCACTGGGTGTTACTAACGGAGCCTCCCATTCCGAATACAAGATAACGGCAGATGGAAGAATATGCATTATGGAAATCGGAGCAAGGATGGGTGGTGACTTCATTGGTTCTGACCTTGTAAAGCTCTCTACAGGTTATGACTTTCTTAAAGGTGTGGTAGATGTTGCTCTTGGGGAATTCTCGGTACCTATAAAATCTTTTCGGAAATACGCAGGAGTCTATTTCCTTTGTGAGGAGACGAAAAGGCTTCTGGCATTTTTTAGACTCTCAGAACAAAACAGTTCGATTGTGCGATGTGAATATAGCGAAACTAATTTGCGGAATGTTACATGCAGTGCTGACCGCTGTGGCTATCTGATATATCAAAGCGATACAATATTTCAAATCAGATGAAGAGATTATTGTTAGTATCAGAAAACTCTCTTCATTTTAAAAAGCTAACAAACGAGACGGTAATTAGCAGTTAGCACAAATACATTTAGTATTGTTAAATTACAACACTTTTTTTAATTCAAATGAAAAAATTAGCATTAATAGGTTCAAAAGCCATGGCTCATGGTGTGCACTATATGGTTGAATTGTATCAGTTGTATGAATTGGTGGGCTATTTTGATGATTATGTAGAAAGAGGTACGATCATAGAAGGTCGGCCAGTATTAGGATGTACTGATGATTGCATAAAATTGTATCGTCAAGGTATCTTTGATTGTATCTTTGTTGCTAGTGGTTATAATAATTTTGATGGAAGGGCACAACTCTATGAAAAAATAAAAGGGATTATACCTATGGCAAACATAATCTCTCCGTCTGCATTTATTCATCCCACAGCCAAGTTAGGAGAAGGTATCTTAATTTCTGATGGGGTATATGTTAATTGTGATTCGATTATAGAAGATAACGTCGCTATAACGTTAAGGTCTGTGGTTAATCATGGTGGGCATGTAAAGAAACACACCTTTTTCTCAACAGGAGTTACAACAGCGGGCAATGTTACAATTGGAGAGCGTTGTTTTGTAGGGGTCGGTGTTACAATTTCTGACGGAGTCACCATATGTGATGACGTGTGGCTTTCTCCTGGATCGATTGTTATTAAGAATATTAAAAAGCCTGGCCATTATTTGTCTCAGGCTGCAAAGCTATATCATATAGGTTAATACAATGGCAATTTTCAATTTTCAGGGTATTCGTATAACGGCTATGGCAACAGCTATGCCAACGCATGAGGTCCGCCCTGATGACTTCAAAGAGCAGTTTGGCGACGAAGAGGTAGAGAAATTCAAAAAGATGACAGGCGTGATAACTTCCCGCAAGGCATCTTATCATCAGACCACTGGAGACCTTGGCTACATAGCAGCAGAGAAAATCATCAGTGAGAAGAATATCAATAAGGAGGATATTGGCGCTTTAGTGGTTTCTACACATAGCCCAGACTATCCACGCCCTGCTACAGCTTTCATTGTGCAGAAACGACTAGGTTTGAGTAGGGAATGTGCTTGCTTTGATATTTCATTGGGTTGCTCTGCCGTGGTTTATGGTATTCAGGTAGTTGCTTCCATGATGATGTCAAGCAATATCCGCAAGGCACTTCTCATTAGTGGTGACACTGGTAGTAAAAGCGTAAATCCCCGCGATAAGTCGAAAGTAATGCTAGGCGGTGATGTGGGTGTATGTTTGTTGATTGAACGCACTGACAACCCTGAAGATAAATTAGAAAGCTTAGTGCGAAGCGATGGTAATGGCTACCGCTATTTGATTGTACCTGGTGGGGGCTGTCGTAACATGAACCCTTCGCATGAAGAAGTGATGTGCGAGGATGGTATTGAACGCTCATTGTATGATTCATTTATGCGTGGAACATCCGTGTTTACATTCACCGTATTTGACGTTCCTCGTATTGTGAAGGACTTCCTTGCTCAGACTAATACCACTATGGATGACTACGACTGTTTCGCATTCCATCAGGCCAATCTATATATCTTGAAACAGATAGCTAAGAAAGCCAAGATACCCGAGGATAAGATGCCTATCACCTTGCCAAAATTTGGCAATACTAGCGGTGCTTCTCCAGTAGTATCTATGTGTGATCGTTATGGAGAAGATACAGATAATAAAGAAATTAATGTCATGCTATGTGGTTTCGGTATAGGGTTGTCATGGGGTGTAACCTCATTCAAGATAAATACCGCAGACATTCTGCCAATCATTTACGATGATACTGTGTTTGATGAGGGTATTATCAATGATCCCAACGAACTGTTCAAAGACATGAGAGGACTCTAAATAAAGAAATACAATGATTACTAATATCCTTGAATATCTTTACGATAAGGTTTCCCGCTTCCCTGATAAAATAGGAATTGCTGACGATAAGCGTTCATTGACGTTTCGCCAATGGGCTGATGAGGCAGAGAACATTGGTTCGCTGTTGATTGAAGCCACAGACGGTGCGATGCGTCAACCTATCTTGGTTTTTGTTGACCGTAAGGTAGAAACGCTTGCTGGCTTCATGGGCGTTGTAGAAAGTGGTAACTTCTATGTGCCCATTGACTGTAAAATGCCTTTTGAGCGGGTAAAATTGATTTCTAACGTTTGCCAGCCCATTGCTGCCATAACAATTTCTGATAGGGATAACACAACACTTGAACAGATTGGATTTAATGGTGTACGTCTTAACTATGTAGAAGCAAAAGAAGCTCCAAAGAATCAAGAAGCATTAGCTTTGGTTCGTAGAGACATAATCGACCTGGATCCGGTTTATAGTATCTTTACCAGTGGCTCAACAGGTGTTCCTAAAGGAGTATTGATTTCACATCGTGGAATGATGGACTTTGCAGACTTCCTGGTCGAACGGTTTGGTATCACGGATGAAGATGTGGTAGCCAATCAAGCTCCATTCTATTTTGATTGCTCGGTGAAGGACATTGGTATATGCTTACGTTCAGGAGCCACATTGAATATAATACCAAAGAAATGTTTTGCCTTCCCCAAACTGCTTATTGAGTTTCTGAATGAGCGCAAAGTGACATGCTTGTTTTGGGCTACATCCGCAGTGATACTTGTGGCAAACACTGGTATTCTTGATGAGAAGAAACCACTATATTTGAAGCATGTATCCTTTGGTGGAGAAGCTATGCCAGCCAAGCAGTTGAATGCATGGCGTAACAATCTGCCAGAGGTACAATACATCAATGTGTATGGACCAACAGAGGTGACAGTTGACTGCACCTATTATGTTGTAGACCGGGAGTTCAGGGATGGAGAGTATGTGCCTATTGGTAAAAGCATTCCTAACAAACAGGTAATACTTCTAAATGACGAGGATAAACTTGCTGCCGTAGGGGAAGTGGGGGAGATTTGTTGTCGTGGAACAGGTGTGGCAATGGGTTATTACAACAACCGTGAGAAAACAGATTCTGTTTTTGTCCAGAATCCCTTGCACAACCTTTACAATGATATTATATATCGTACAGGAGACCTTGGCAAATGGAATGATAAGGGCGAATTGGAGTTTGTATCACGTAAGGACTTCCAAGTGAAGCATAAAGGTAACCGTATCGAGTTGGGGGAGATTGAGGTCGCTGTGAATGCAATTGAAGGCGTGACTAATGCTGCTTGCATCTTTGATCATGAGAATGACAAGTTAGTGCTTTATTACACTACAGTTGATGGTCAGTCTCTGGATATTATCAATCTGGTAAAGGAGCGCATTCCTGTATATATGTTCCCTGAAATATGCAATCATCTATTGCAGATGCCGTATAATATGAATGGAAAGATAGATCGTGTAGAATTAAAGAGGATGTATGATGGTTCTTTAGCCTAGTAGTAACAATGAGTATTTATAACAAAATATATGTTATCGGTACAGGTGCTGTTGCCAACAGTTGCGCCTTTTGTTTCAAGAAGGCAGGTGAAGATGTAGAACTGATAGAAAGCAGGCCTGCTACTGTTCCTACTTGCAAGCAGTTTTGTGAAAAAAAAGGTATTGCCTATCAGCAATTATCAGGCGATATTCTTAAGGCATTCTTGTTGGCTCTAAATGAACAGACTTTGATTATAAGTGCAGCCAACCGCTATCTCTTCCCCAAAGAAGTAGTGGAAAAGGACAATATCACTATTGTTAATTATCACGGTGCCTTACTTCCTAAGCACCCAGGGCGTAATGCAGAGGCTTGGGCTATCTATGATGGTGATAAGAAAGCTGGTATCACATGGCACTATGTTGTTTCTGATGTTGATGCCGGTAATATATTGGTTCAAAAGTCAACGCCTATAACAGACAAGACCACATCTTTCATGTTGTTGCGCATAAACAGTAAATTGGTAATGGAAGGCTTTGAAGAGATACTTCCCGGTTTGTTGGATGGCACTTTCAAAGGCTCAAAGCAGACTGAGCGTCATTCCATTCATTATTCTTGGATGAAACCTAATGATGGCGTTCTTGATTTAAATTGGAGCGCTGAGAAGATATCTGCGTTTTTGAGAGCTTTTGATTATGGTCCGCTCCAAACGATGGGTACGCCACAGTTGAACTTCAATGGTGAGAGCTACTCAATAGAGAAATATACAATTAATAATATTCATATAAATGTAGAGTCAATCCGTCTTGATAATGATAATGAGACGATAAGGTTACTTAAAGATAATATTGAAATAATAATGCACTTAAAAAAAAGATAATGATGGAACAACTTTTAGAGATATTGAAGGGAATTCGTCCCGATGTAGATTTCGAGAACGAAACCGCTCTGATTGATGACGGCATTCTAGATTCGTTTGATGTAGTAAGCATTATCTCAGAACTAGATGATGCCTTTGGAGTCCAAGTACGAATCACTGAGTTAGACCCGGAGAATTTCAATTCAGCGGAGTCTATTTGGAAATTGGTTCAAGAATTGAAGGGAAAAACTGAATAGATGATGAATGTTTACGATTTGACCAAAAAGCGCATCGTGTTCTATGGCTTAAAGACTGGATTGGATGTTGCTATTTTAGATAGATTGAACGGTTCTGGGGGGGGGTATTTTTTTGTTACAACCTAGTGGAATTAACGAATTGGAAATGAAAGTGCAGGAAATCGTTAAGACGCATGGCGCTTTTGATGGAGTGGTGTTCAATATTGTACATAGCGATTTTCGTCCACTGCAATTTGTGAAACCAGAAATAGTGTCTGAAATAATGATCGACAACTACGGAACGTTCGTGGAATTGATTCGAACACTGAAGAAATACAAAGGTCTTAACAAAGGGGCAAGTATTGTAGCAATGAGCAGTATAAGTAGTATCAGAGCCATGAAAGCAAAGATGGCATTTTGTGCAGCAAAGGCTGCTCTTGATGCTGCGGTCCGTTGCTTAGCAGTAGAATTGGCACCGTATGGAATCCGAGTTAACTCTATTCAAAAAGGAGCAGTGGATACTGACGCAGAGAAGCCTCATATCCAAGCAGTGACAACTATTCGTAGTGAAGAGACGTCTAAAGAAAATATTGCTCCTTTGGGTATCGTCAAGGCAGACGAGGTTGCAGATTTGGTAGCTTTTCTTTTAAGTGATGCCACAAAATCATTAACAGGTCAAAGTATTTCTATTGACGGAGGATATACAGCATAGAAATGGAGTTTAAAGGTAAAAAGATAATTGTGGCTGGGGCAAGTGGGGGTATTGGCAGTACTATATGCAGTCAACTTGCAGAATTAGGGGCAAAGGTTATTTTAATGGGACGTAACTTGGAGAAGCTCCAACAGTTATGCAGCCAACTCATTGATAATGAACATCGATGTTATGTTTGCGATTTTGCCATGCCAGATTCTATTGAAAATGTGATACGTACAATTATTTTGGAGAATGGCCCCGTAGACGGATTTGTTCATAGTGCAGGAACGGGGGCCGTTCGCCCACTGAAATTGTCAAGGTATCCGTTCATGCTGGATGTAATGAACATCAATTTCTTTTCATTTATAGAGATAGTGAGGTGTATTACAATGAAAGGGAGATTTAACCAAGGAATGAATATTGTTGGTATCTCATCAG
>JAEEOD010000026.1 GCA_016284115.1 Bacteroidaceae bacterium | reverse complement strand
TATATATTAATTAAATAAATTTAAACAGTAAGATGCCAAAGATTAAGACTAACTCCGGTTCTAAAAAAAGATTCGTTCTTACCGGAACAGGTAAAATTAAGAGACAGCATGCTTATCATAGTCATATCTTGACTAAGAAGACTAAGAAGCAGAAGAGAAACTTGTGTTACTCGACTATCGTTGACCAGACCAATGTTCGTCAGGTTCGCGAGCTTCTGGCTATCCGATAAGTAGAGCAAGAGAAATTTAGTTATTAACCGAGTGTTTTAGCCGTAAAGACCATAGCAAGAAGACTGTGGCGCTAACATTCAAAAAAACAAAAAACTATGCCAAGATCAGTAAATCATGTTGCTTCTAGAGCAAAGAGAAAAAAAATTTTAAAGTTAACCAGAGGTTACTTTGGTGCGAGAAAGAACGTATGGACCGTTGCCAAGAATACTTGGGAGAAAGGTCTGTTGTATGCATACCGCGACCGTAAGGCTAATAAGCGTAATTTCCGTGCATTGTGGATTCAGCGTATTAACGCTGCCGCTCGTCTGGAAGGTATGTCTTATTCTAAACTGATGGGTGCTTTGCATAAGGCTGGTATTGAAATTAACCGTAAGGTATTGGCAGACTTAGCAGTTTACCATCCAGAGGCTTTCAAGGCTATCGTTGCTAAGGCAAAGGCAGCTTAACCGGCTGTTATAAAGAATATTGGGTTGTCAAGGCAAGCTCTTTTTAGGGCTTGCCTTTCTGTTTGTTTATCAAACTGTGATGTGAGGTAAGTAAAAATTTTTCTCTGTTTGCTTGCATTTTAATTTTCAATGTTTTATATTTGTAAACAGATGATGAGAATAACAAGCCGCATTGATGCGATCGGGAAACTCATCAATTATTAAAGAAATACCGAGACAAGCTCCATATCCTAATGGCGGGCCACGCCCGAAAGGGTAACTTAGAGTCGGTGGATTACAAAGGGATTGGGCTCTCAAAACATGTCATTCGGAGTTTCATCTTCATCTAATACTCAGTGCGGCTTCCTTATATAGACAGGTGTCTTTATGTGCAAAGACACCTGTTTTTTGTGTTCAACTTGCATTATCTTTAAAAAAGATAGGCCAGGCCTCAACAAAACAAATAAGTGAGCTTATTTGTTTTTGTATTCAACATGCACTATCTTTGCATTCCAATAAGAAAAGTGAATAATGAAGATTAGATTTATGAGTTTGGCCAGTGGTAGTAGCGGTAACTGTTACTATCTTGGAACCGACACATATGGACTGCTCATTGACGCTGGTATAGGCATACGTACCATTAAGAAAAGATTAAAAGATGTGGGTATTCCAATGGAGAATGTTTTGGCAGTGTTTGTCACTCACGACCATGCAGATCATATCAAATCGGTAGGAGTGCTCGGAGAAAATCTTTTTTTGCCGATCTATGCCACTTCTCAGATTCATCTGGGTATAAGTAAGAGTTATTGTATGACCCAAAAATTAGGCGTAAGTGCTAAAAAACTGGAGAAGTACCAGCCCTTGAAGATTCGCGATTTTACCATTGAATCCTTTGAAGTACCCCACGATGGTACAGACAATGTAGGGTATTGTATTGAGGTTGATGGTAAGACTTTCTGTTTTATTACTGATTTAGGACATATTACTCCTACTGTTGAGAAATATATCTTAAAAACCAATTACCTTATTATTGAAGCCAATTATGATGCTGAGATGCTGAAGATGGGCCCTTATCCATCTTATCTTAAAGAACGTATTACTAGTGATAAAGGTCACATGTGCAATACTGATACGGCTGAGTTTCTTGCTACTCATTGGCCTCCTCATTTGCGCAACATCTGGCTTTGTCACCTCAGTAAAGATAACAACCATCCCGATTTGGCGTATAAGACTGTTGAACTGCGTTTAAAACAAGCTGGTATTGTTGTGGGTAGGGATGTGGAATTATGTGCCTTGAAACGTTCGACACCTACAGAACTATATACCTTTGAGTAATCTTTTTTATAAAATGATGAAAAAAAACAAAGGAAAGTTTTGTAGATAGCAAAAAAACTCATACCTTTGCAACCGCAATTATGAGCGACGCACCCTTAGCTCAGTTGGTAGAGCACCTGACTCTTAATCAGGGTGTCCAGGGTTCGAGCCCCTGAGGGTGTACAAAATGAGTAACGTTCTTAATTTAATTGGTGGAATCGTCTAAGGGCTAGGACACATGCCTCTCACGCATGTAATCGGGGTTCGAATCCCCGCTCCACTACAAATAACACCCTCTAAATCATTGATTTAGAGGGTGTTATTTTAGATTCCCATATTTTCACGATAGAAATCGAGTGTTTCATAGATGAGGCTTTGAGAAGCCGTCTGGTTAAGACGTAATTCACCAACATCGTTTAGCAGAGTGAAGTTAATAATGCCTCCCTTATTCTTTTTGTCGTGCTGCATGAATTGGTAAAGCTGTTCATAATCGTCACAAGTGAAGTTGAATGTTCCATAGTTTTCATGGATGAAATGAATAACGCGGCGCATGACGTCGCGAGGGAATTGTGTGCATACATGTGAGAGATAGAGTTCGCATATCAATCCCCAGGCTACAGCATATCCGTGCAGGATGGGCCGTTGTTGGCTTAATGCCAAAGATTCGAAAGCATGGCCTATGGTATGGCCAAGATTTAATGCTTTGCGAATTCCTTGCTCCTTAGGATCTTTCTGAACAATATCTTCTTTCACACAGACAGATTGACCTACTAATTGTTTTAGGGCGACATAGTCAATGTCTTCCGTATCAAATGCCAATAGCTTATTTAAGGTCTCGTAGTTGCTGATAAGACCGTGTTTCAACATCTCTGCATAACCAGAATAAAGATTGTGGGCATCAAGCGTACGGAGAAACTCTGTCTCTAACAATACTCGGAATGCTGGCTGAAACACTCCTATCTCGTTTTTCAAACCATTGAAGTTAATGGCAGTCTTTCCACCCACTGCAGCATCTACCATCGCTAATAGAGTTGTGGGAATATTGATATAGGTTATACCTCGCTTAAAAGTAGAGGCAGCAAAACCGCCTAAGTCGGTTACCATACCACCCCCTAAACAAATCAAAAGAGAATGGCGTGTGGCACCACTTTCACTCAATGATTGCCATACATATGACAGCGTTTCCAGATTCTTGTGAATATCGCCTGCACCAATCACTATATGATGTGCTTGAACCATGACATCGATACCTTGCAGTAAAGGTAGGCACAGTTCATGTGTGGTTTCGTCGGTTAACACATATAGCTTATCGGGTGTACAAAGACTTATTGTTTCAGTAAGCTCGTGCTGGAAATCTTGGCAAAGGATAACTCCTATATTGTCCATAATCAATGGTTTTATGATATTTTTAGATTGCAAAGATATAACTTATCTATAAAAGGTGTATCTTTGTGAGCGAAAAAACTTAAAATATTTTAAATGTCGATTGATGATATTAAACTTGAAAGGCAAACTGATGTCATAAAGCAAAATTTGTTATCAATTGTAGTTAATTAATGAAAAAGCTATTATTCTTTTTATTCATGTCAATGTTGGTGGCAGCATCAGCTGTTGCTCAGACAAGAAACATCACTGTGAGAGGTAAGGTGGTGGATAAAGATTCTAATGAGCCAGTAGTCCAAGCTACCGTTCAAATGCTTACTCTCCCTGATAGTACTTATGTAAATGGTGCTGCTACCCTTGATGATGGTTCGTTTGAATTGCCTAGGGTTGCTGCAGGTAAGTATCTTATGAAGATTTCTTTTATAGGTTACAAGAATATATTTGAACAACTCACTTTGAACAACAATCGTACCAATGTAGATGTGGGTACAAAGAAGATGGAGTTGGATGCCATTGCACTGCGTGAGGCGATTGTTACAGCTATGGCTGCACAAGTTCAGGTAGTAGAAGACACCTTATTATATAATGCTAGTGCTTACCGTACACCTGAAGGAGCCATGTTGGAGGAGTTGGTAAAGAAATTGCCGGGTGCCGAGGTGGATGATGAGGGAAATATCAAGATTAATGGTAAGGATATCAAGAAACTCATGGTGAATGGTAAGGAGTTCTTTGGGGGTGATGTGCAGACGGGTCTCAAGAACTTGCCTGTAGATATGGTAGAGAACCTGAAAACCTATGACCGCCAATCAGACATGGCTCGTGTGACGGGTATTGAAGATGGAGAAGAGGAAACTGTGCTTGACTTGACGGTGAAGAAGAATATGAATCAGGGTTTGTTTGGTAACGTTGATTTAGGAGCAGGCACGGAGAAACGCTATACCAGTCGTGCAATGATGAACTATTTCAATGGTTCTACACAGTTGACTTTTATGGGCGGTGCCAATAATGTGAACGACCAAGGCTTCTCTGGTGGTGGCGGTGGCGGCGGTTTCCGTTTTGGACGAAATAATGGTCTGACTGCTACCAAGACTTTGGGTATGAGCTTTGCTACGGAAACCGACAAACTGGAGTTGGGAGGTAGTATCAGGTATAATTGGCGAGATAATGATGTGGTGAACATCGGTTCGCAGGAGAACTTTCTATTCGATGGCAGCAGCTCTTTCATGAACACGAACTCTATGAGTCGTAACAAGAACAATCAGTGGAATGCTAATATGCGTATTGAGTGGAAACCCAACACAATGACTAATATATTGTTCCGTCCAACGATTTCCTGGGGTAAGACCAATAATGGTTCAAACTCTCAGTCAGGAACCTTTGGAAGTGATCCTTACCAGATTGTTGATAATCCCAACGATTACCTGAGTTTCGATATTTTGGATGATTCAGATCCATTGAAGGCTATCCGCAGGAACTTGACCGAGAGCGCTAACATGATGAAGCAAAACTCTCTGTCTGTAAACAGCTCGTTGCAGATTAACCGTAAGTTGAATGATGCAGGCAGGAACATTACTTTCAGGGGGCAGTTCCGCTATGGCGATAATGACAATGACCAATATACCCAGTCACTGACACGCTACTATCAGCTGGTGAGCGAATTGGGAGGTGATTCTACGTTAATTCGCAACCAGTTTATCGCATCGCCTACCAAGAATACAACTTATTCTGCTCAGGTGACTTACAGTGAACCACTTGCTAAGAATACATTCCTGCAATTTAGCTATGAGTTCCAATATGGCTTGAACAAGAATGATCGTAAGACCTATGATCTTAATGATTTTTCATGGGCATTGGGCGATAACTTGCCAATAGGTTATCAGCAGGCGGAGGTGGACAGCTTGAGTAAGTATGCTGAATATCGTACCTATAGTCACGAAGGTTCGGTAACTTTGCGATTCAACCGTGAGAAATATCAGTTGAGTGCCGGTATTAATTTGGAACCACAACATACGGTTCTTTCTTACAAGCGTGGCGACTATATGATTGACACTACCCGTAACGTGTTTAATTTTGCACCGAATGTGGACTTCAGGTATCGCTTCTCGAAGGTGAGCCAACTGCGTTTCCAGTATCGAGGTAGAAGTTCTCAGCCAAGCATGGAAAATCTGTTGCCAATCGCCGACTATTCTAATCCACTGAATGTGCGCGTAGGTAATCCTGGTTTGAAGCCATCATTCACGCATACGGTTACCTTGTTCTATAATACCTATAATGCAGAAAGACAACGCGGTATTTCTGCCAATGTGTTCTTTAATGCCTCTCAGAATAGTATCAGTAATAGTCGTATTTATAACGAGAAGACAGGTGGATGGACCACCATGCCGAAAAATATTAATGGCAATTGGAATGTGAATGGTATGTTCAATTATAATACGGCTTTGAAGAACCAAAAGTTTACCATCAATACATTTACTCAGGCAGGTTATACCAACAATGTGGGCTACTTGACGGACAATAATACGCATGTCGAACAGAAAAACACCACCACTAACCTGACGTTGGGAGAAAGAGTGAATGGCGCTTATCGTAACGATTGGTTTGAGTTCGGCATCAACGGTGCCATTAATTATAATATTGAACGCAATAAGTTAAATACCCAGAATAACCAAGAGCCTTATACCTATTCATTTGGTGCTAATACGCAGATTATTTTGCCTTGGAACATGACCATCTCTACGAATATTACCAACCAAGCTCGTAGAGGTTATAGTGATAAGAGCATGAATCGTGACGAACTGATTTGGAACGCTCAAATTTCACAGTCGTTGTTCAAAGGTGCCGCATCATTGAGCGTAGAAGCATATGATATCCTGAAGAAACAGAGTACCATCATGCGTTCACTCACAGCGAATGGCCGTTCGGTGAATCAGTACAACGCCATCAATAGCTATGTGATGGTACATTTCATCTATCGCTTGAATATCTTTGGAGGTAAGAATGCTCGCCAGCAACGACGAGGACCTGGTGGCCCTGATGGTGGCCCCGGTGGTCGTCCTGGTGGTTTCCAAGGTCGTCCTGGTGGTTTCCAAGGTCCTCCTGGAGGTGGAGGCTTTGGCGGTGGTCGCAGACCTAATGAATAATAATGATTGAATGGAATGAAATTGTTAGATTAATTGCTTCGTGGTCAGTTTATCTGATATACTTAGCGGTGATTGTCAGCACCATCTGGGTGGTGGTGCTGGAAAACCGCAACCCTGTGAAGACCATCGCTTGGGTATTGGTGCTGGTCTTCTTACCTGTCATAGGGTTGGTGTTCTACTTCTTCTTTGGCAGAACACATAGGCGTGACCAGATTATTAGTCGTCACAGCTATAGCAAACTGTTAAAACGCCCAGAGACAGAGTACCTCTCTCAAATAGACAACGACGTGCCTACTGATTATGAAGGATTGATATCTTTGTTCCAACACTCCAACCATGCCTTTCCCTATGCTAATAACCAAACAGAAATTTTTACTACTGGATCTTCGTGGATAGGTACCCTATTAAGAGAGTTGAAACAGGCCAAAGACCATATTCACCTGCAATCTTATATCTTTGCAGATGATGAGATAGGGCATCAGGTACGTGATGCTTTGATAGCTAAAGCACGTGAGGGCGTGGCAGTACGTGTGATATACGATGATGTGGGGACTTGGCAGACCCCGAAAGCCTTTTTCAATGTTATGATGGAGGCTGGCATTGAAGTAAGAAGTTTCCTGAAGGTAAGGTTTCCTTTATTTACCAATAAGGCTAACTATCGTAATCATCGTAAATTGGTGGTCATTGATGGACATACAGGTTTTATAGGAGGTATGAACATAGCTGACCGTTATGTGAATGGTGTTTCCTGGGGCATTTGGAGAGATACCCATATGATGATAAAAGGTAAAGCGGTGCACGGCTTGCAAACGGCTTTCCTTCTTGATTGGTATTTTACTGATGGTACCTTACTGACATCTGCTCACTATTTCCCAGTGGTAGCTGATATGGGTTCGTCCCTCATACAGGTTGTTACGAGTTCCCCCATACAACCAGGACAGGAAATCGTGATGGGACTTATTAAAGCCATAAGTAATGCCAAGAAATACTTTTATATTCAGACCCCTTATTTCTTACCTACAGAGGCTATGCTCAATGCCTTACAAACAGCAGCTATGGCTGGGGTAGATATACGACTGATGTTGCCCGAAAAAACTGATACTATAATGGCTCATTGGGGCTCCCGATCCTATGTGGCGGATGTGCTGAAGTTTGGTGTGAAGGTGTATTTCTACCAGAAAGGTTTCCTTCACTCCAAGTTAATGGTAAGCGACGACAATATCACTACTATAGGATCTACTAATATGGATTTTCGCAGCTTTGAACATAATTTTGAGGCCAATGCTTTTATTTATGATGAGCAGGTAGCGATGGCAGCACGTGAGATTTTCTTATTAGACCAACGTGATTGTAAGCAAGTGACGCTGAAACAATGGGAGAAACGTCCCCGCAGGCAAAAGATTCTGGAAAGTTTTATCCGACTGATGTCGCCGTTGCTTTGACGGTAGGCTGGAAGAAGGTAAAATTAACTGCCCCGTAACAGCGATGCTGCATGAAGTAGGGATGTTGCTCAAATTTGTAATCCTTGCCATGTTCCAGAATAAAGATTCCGTTCTCTTTCAATAACTGATTTTCTATAATAAGGTCGGGCAGAGTGGCTAAGTTGGGTAATGCATATGGCGGATCGGCAAAGATTATGTCAAATTGTTGGTGACAATGACTGATAAACTTGAACACATCTGCCTTCAAGGGTTGGCAAGAGGTATCACCTAGTTCTTTCAGCACCTTACAAATAAAGGCATAATGGCAACGGTCTTTCTCAACACTTAATACATGTTCACATCCTCTAGACACGAATTCTAGACTGATGCTGCCAGTACCTGCGAATAGGTCAAGTGCTTGTACCTGATCTTCAAAATCGATGAGGTTACTCAATACATTGAACAGGTTCTCTTTTGCAAAATCAGTGGTAGGACGTGCTTTGAAAGAATGCGGTACGTCAAATCGTCTGCCTTTGTATATGCCGCTCACAATTCTCATGATAGTGCAGACTCTAAATCAAATGATGGGGTGATAGTGGTGATATTGCTGATATAACGTGCCAGTTCCTGTTGCAAATTCTCAGTTGCTGAAATGCCATCTGCTAACAGTAGTTCAGCAGAAAGTTGGTTCATGCCTATCTGTTTCCAGCAACCTAATATGTAATATAAGCGATCGCCAATATTGTGGCAGTTGAAATTGTTACAAAGTAGTAGATTATGGCGTTCCATGGCAGCAATGGAAACACTGTCCTTTGCGATGAGGCATAGCATTTGTTGCTTGTCCACGTGGTAGTTTAGTTCTGTAATGTACTCAATTAGCGAGGTTGCTTGTGCCTTCACTTGTGCTCCTGGGAACTGGGTGAATAGAAGTGTCAACAAAGCTTTGTCAATGCCGAATAATACTACAGTGTTGTTCTTTTGTAGAATGTTATACTCAACTACTTCGTTGTCAATGTGCTGGAAATTGTGATTGAAGATAGCTTCTGCATGTTCGTCCTCAAAGAAATCCAAAGGCAGAAGGGTAAAGCGCCGTGTGGCGATGACGATATGAACTGCCTTGTACTTGTAACTCAACCATTCAAGTTCGTCTAAGGCATGCTTGAGGTTGGCTGTAAAAGAAAGTGACTCGTCTACCTTATATACATAATAGGTGGACGAATCACTCTTCTCCTTAGCTTTAGGGTTAAGGAGGGCAAAATAAAATCCATCCGCTGAAAGGCGGATGGATAATATGTACTGATTAGAATTACTCCCAGTTACCTGCATTGTTGTTTGCAGTCTCTAGGTCACCAATCTTCAGACCGCAATACTTGTTCAGCTGTTGCTGCTGGTCTTTCAGGTTGATGATTTCCTGCTTGTCGAGGTCGCCAAGATATGCCTCATAAGGAGTCTTCACTTCCAAAAGACAGATAGGAGCACCTGAACGAGCAACCTGTGTCAGGGTATCCATCTCGAATTGTATGCCATTGCCAAAAGGAACATAACGCAGAGAGTCTGCATTGAAGCCCTTAGGGAAGATGGTATCGATAACAGCTACCCAAGTAGTGTCACGTGAGAAGTTTTCCAATCCATTCTTCTTAACTTCATCATACTTACCAGTCTTCTTAGCCTTATTGATGATAGCCATTGCCTTAGCTTCTGTCAGACCGTTTTCAAGCTGTGCATCACTCAATACACCCTTCTTGAACACGAGAGGGAGCTTCTGGTTCTTTACGAAATAAATCAAAGAGTCAAAGTTGTTTGTATACTGACGATCGTGCGTATTGCTATACTCAGCTTGCGCTTTACGGATGTCCAGCAAACGAGCCTGAACGGCTTTGTCTCTAATGTTTTTCTCATTTTCGAATCTGACAGGCCCCTGCACACTCTCATAGCAGATGTAAACTAATAGTAATGCGATGGCAGCCAGAACAATGTTTAATACTGTCTTCATGTTATTATTTTTTTTAGTTATTATTTTCCTTTCTGCAAAATTACAAGAAATTATTTTAATTTTGCGCATTGCAAACAATTTTTATTCATAAAAGATGATAAAAAATCATTTGGTGCAGCAAATTAAGGAAAATTTTCCTTATCAACCAACACTTGAGCAGGAAAAAGTGCTAAAAAGTTTGTCAGATTTTTTGTTTTTGCCCCAAAACGAGACTGTATTCCTTTTAAAGGGGTATGCAGGTACTGGCAAGACGTCCCTGTTCAGTGCATTGGTTAGGACACTCGACCAGCTTCAGCAGAAATGCGTATTGTTGGCGCCAACGGGAAGAGCTGCCAAGGTGTTTGCATCCTATGCGGGTCATCCAGCTTATACCATCCATAAAAAGATATACCGTCAACAGACGGTAGCTGCCGATATGGGTAACTTTTCGCTCAGTGAAAACTTCTCTAAGCATACCCTCTTCATTGTTGATGAGGCTTCAATGATATCAAACCAAGGTCTCACAGGGTCTGCTTTTGGCTCTGGATGTCTATTAGATGACTTAATCAATTTTGTATATAGTGGTGAGGGTTGTCGCCTCATGCTGATGGGTGACACGGCACAGTTGCCACCCGTAGGAGAGGATTTGAGTCCTGCCTTGTATGCCGATGCTTTGCGAGGTTATGGACTTCAGGTTTTCGAAGAGACACTTACGCAAGTAGTACGCCAAGGACAGAAGTCCGGTATCTTATGGAATGCTACCGTATTAAGGCAGTTGATAGCCTCTGGCGACTCCTTCGCTTTGCCAAAGATAAAAATAACTGGCTTTGCTGATATTCAGGTATTGCCTGGTAATGAGTTGATAGCCCAACTTGAAGAATGCTACCAATGTGATGGTGACGACGAGACTATTGTAGTTTGCCGCTCCAATAAGCGAGCTAACATATATAATAACGGCATTCGTTCGCAGATACTATGGCGAGAGTCAGAGTTGGAGGGGGGCGACCGTCTGATGGTGTCAAAAAACAATTATTATTGGTTGCAAAACAATCCACAGACCGATTTCATCGCCAACGGCGAGATGGCAGTAGTTCGTAGGGTTCGTAACGAAAGACAACTATATGGTTTCCGATTTGCTGATGTATCTTTGGTGTTGCCTGACTATGCCGATATGGAAGTGGAGGCTACTGTGCTATTAGATACCTTGCATAGCGAAGCACCTGCTTTGACAAAAGAAGAGAACGAACACTTGTTTAACGAGGTATTGGAGGATTATGCTGATATTACCCAGAAACGTGAACGCCTGAAGAAATTGAAAGAAGATGCTTATTACAACGCCTTACAAGTCAAGTATGCTTATGCAGTTACCTGTCATAAAGCGCAAGGCGGTCAGTGGAAGAACGTATTTCTTGATCAGGGCTACATGCCAGAAGAATCATTTACGCCCGATTATTTTCAATGGTTATACACAGCCTTCACGCGTGCTACAGGCACTCTCTATTTGGTGAATTACCCCAAGGAACAACTGATTTTATAAGGAGGCATTGCCATGGGTTATCGCAGTATCTGCTATCACTTGTTCCAGTATTTGTTATCATTCGTTCCAGTATCTCCTATACCCCTATGGGAGATACTGCGACGACCCATGGGAGATACTGCGACAACTGGTAGTAAACATTCCCTTTGGTGATAGTAAGCTTTTGTCATAGTAATAGCAAATATTGCGGTAACTCGTCGGGATTATTTTAACAACCAAAGAATGATTTCCGTCTACTACGGGAAGGAGGACGGTCCTCCCGTAGTAGAAAGACCGCCCTCCCGTAGTAGATAAAAACGCCTGTTTATGGATGACGTTGTTTTGTAAATCAGATGAGTTATAATGCTGCCAACTCAATCACTTTTTCAACAGCAGCATGCAGGCCATCAGCATTCTTGCCACCTGCGGTTGCATAGTGTGGCTGTCCACCTCCACCACCTTGAATCAGTTTACCAGCCTCACGTACCAAAGTACCTGCATTCAGCTCATGGCTTTTTACCAGGTTTTCGCTAATCATTACACTGATGAGTGGACGACCATTTTCTACAGTACCGATAACACAGAATAAGTTTTCTGGAATGGTCTCTCGTACCTTGAATACCAGGTCTTTAGCAGCATTGGCAGGGATAGGAAGGACTGCTTTTACTAACTTAACTCCATTAAGGTTTTCTGCATGGGCAACTAACTGGTTCTTCATATTCTCAACAGCCTGAGCTTGGAACTTTTCAATTTCCTTTTTCATGCTGTCGTGCTCATTGATATACTTCTGTACTGTACCCATCAGGTCTGGAGCATTGTTGAATAATGCACGAATGTCCTTGATGGTATCTTCCATCGTGTACAGCATATCTTCAAGTTTCTTGCCTGTGATGGCCTCAATACGACGCACGCCAGCTGCTACGCTGCTCTCGCTCACAATCTTGAACATACCGATATGACCTGTTGACTTCACATGGATACCACCGCAGAACTCAACACTTTCAGCAAATTGCACCACGCGAACCTTGTCACCATATTTCTCACCAAACAGAGCGATAGCACCCATTTTCTTGGCTTCTTCCAATGGGGTGTCGCGATGCTCCTGTAATGGAATATTGGCACGTATCTTTTCATTGACAATACGTTCTACCTGACGCAACTCTTCATCTGTCACTTTCTGGAAGTGAGAGAAGTCGAAGCGCAGGGTCTCAGGTGAAACGAATGAACCTTTCTGCTCAACATGGGTACCCAATACTTGGCGCAAGGCTGCATCCAGCAGGTGAGTAGCAGAGTGGTTAGCGGCACTGGCAGCACGTTTCTCCAAATCAACGCATGCCATGAAGTTGGCTTCAGGATGCTCTGGCAGTTTGTTGGCAATGTGTACGGTCATACCGTTCTCATGCTTGGCATCCACTATATCGATGGTCTCGAACTCGCTGCAAATTACACCACATTCGCCAACTTGGCCACCCATCTCTCCATAGAACGGAGTATAGTCAAGTACAATCTGATAGAAAGTCTGTTTTTTCTGAGTTATCTTGCGGTAGCGAAGGATGTGACATTCGTATTCGCTATAGTCATAGCCCACGAACTCTGTTTCTCCCTCGCGAAGCGTTATCCAGTCACCTGTCTCAACAGCAGCAGCATTGCGGGCACGGGCTTTCTGCTTCTCCATCTCTTCGCCAAACTGCTTCTCATCAACCGTCAGTCCGTTCTCACGGCAAATCAGCTCTGTAAGGTCGAGTGGGAAACCGTAGGTGTCAAACAAAGTAAATGCCTGCACACCATCCAATTCGGTCTTGTTTTGTGCTTTTACCTCGTCCATTGCCTTGTTCAGCAGATTGATGCCATTATCCAAAGTACGCAGGAAAGAATCTTCTTCTTCCTTCATTACTTTAGCAATGAGTTCACGCTGAGCCTCCAACTCTGGATAGGTAGCACCCATCTCACGAATTAGTATAGGTAGCAGCTTATAGATAAACGCCTCTTTCTGACCTAAGAAAGTATAAGCATAGCGGATGGCACGACGCAAGATACGGCGAATTACATAACCTGCCTTGGCATTGCTCGGAAGCTGACCGTCAGCAATAGAGAAGGCAATGGTACGCAAGTGGTCTGCCACTACACGCATGGCAATATCCACCTTCTCATCTTTACCATACTCATGACCAGACAAACGACCAATCTCTTTAATGATAGGCTGGAAGATATCGGTGTCGTAGTTAGATTGTTTGCCCTGCAAAGAGCGCACTAAACGTTCAAATCCCATACCAGTATCAATTACCTTGGCTGGCAGAGGTTCCAGGCTTTGGTCGGCCTTGCGGTTATATTGCATGAACACTAAGTTCCAGATCTCAATTACTTGGGGGTGGTCTTTGTTCACCAATTCATAGCCAGGCACGACAGCTTTCTCAGCTGCAGAACGAGAGTCGAGGTGAATCTCAGAGCAAGGACCGCAAGGACCTGTATCGCCCATTTCCCAAAAATTGTCGTGCTTGTTGCCATTGATAATGTGGCTCTTGGGCAAGAATTGTTCCCAATAATCAGCAGCTTCATTGTCGCGCTCCAAGCCTTCTTCGGGTGAACCTTCAAAAACAGTGGCATACAGGTCTTCAGGATTGAGTTTCAATACATCCACCAAGAACTCCCATGCCCAACTGATAGCCTCTTTCTTGAAATAATCGCCAAATGACCAGTTGCCCAACATCTCAAACATGGTGTGATGGTAGGTGTCATGACCAACTTCCTCTAAGTCGTTGTGTTTACCACTTACGCGCAAGCACTTCTGTGAGTCAGTAACACGCGTCCATTGTGCAGGACGGTTGCCTAGGATAATATCCTTAAATTGGTTCATGCCTGCGTTGGTAAACATCAGCGTAGGGTCATCCTTGATTACCATGGGAGCCGAAGGCACTTTGTGATGACCTTTGCTCTCGAAGAAGCCTGTAAAAGCGTCTCTTATCTCATTAGCTGTCAACATATCGAATGTTTTTTTTATACTTTTTTCTAAATTTGGTTGCGAAGATACTGCTTTTTTATTAGTTTTACAAAAAAAATCTGAATATGCTGAACAAAGAGAATGAATTAAAGCTGTTTTACTCCATCAGTGAGGTGGCTGAGATGTTCAATGTCAATGAATCAACCCTTCGATTCTGGGAGAAAGAGTTTCCCGCACTGGCCCCTAAGAAAGCAGGTAGGGGTATTCGTCAGTATCAACAGAAAGATATTGAACTGATCAAGCTCATCCACCATTTGGTGAAGGAAGAGGGAATGACGCTGCCAGGTGCGCGCCAGCGCCTCAAGGTAAACAAAGATAATACTGATAAGAAAGTTGAGGTACTGGAACGCCTCAAGGGTATTCGTAAAGAACTGGCTGGCATGCGTGATGCATTGGATGCGTTTACCTATGATCAAGTGGAGGACTTAAAAGGCAATCTTTAATTCCTCCAACTGTTTCCCTGTTGTAACTGTGATGTTAACTACTATTCTCGGATAACTTCTTGAATGCTCTTGATGCGCTTTAGCTCGGCAATGATAGTGTGCACATCATCCACGTCATGCACATATAATTGTATATTACCTTCAAAGATGCCTTCTACCGTTTCAATGGTAAGTTTGCGGATATTGACGTTCAACTGATGGGAGATAACCTGGGTCACATCACTCAGCAATCCCATGCGGTCGACACCTTTGATGATGATGGTGACCAGGAATGTCAGTTGTTTGTGAGTATCCCATTTAGTAGCAATGATGCGGTTGCCATAACTACTCTTGAGTTTGGCAGCAATAGGACACTGACGCTTATGGATAGTAATCTTGCCATTGGTATCGATATAGCCTAATACATCGTCTCCAGGAATAGGATGGCAACAATTAGCTATGGCATAGTTTTTTTGTATAGTTTCTTCTGTCAGTTTTAGAATCTGTTTGGTAATTGTCTTTACCTCTTTCTTTTCTATCAGAGGTGTGGTCTCAGTTTGCTTGGTAGTATCATCTATTTCCTTCTCTTTGTTGCCAAAAGGCAGTTTGAGGAACCTGCGCCATGAGGTCTTGCTCTTACCTTTCAGAGCATCAATGTCGTCTTCACCAAGTTCAATTTGTCCAGAGCCAATAGCTTCCAACAAACTGTCGGTGTTGGTCTTCTCATGGAAACGAGCCAGTTTGCTGAGCACCATCTCATCTACATAGATGCTTTCTTTTTTTAAGAATTCGCCTAGCATATCTAGGCCTTTCTTCTGGGTAGCTTTTGCCTCTTTACGCAAAATGGATGCTATCTTGGCGCGAGCTTTGGCAGTAGCAGCAATGCTTTCCCATTCTGGTAGTACCTTCTGAGAGCGAGAGGTAAGAATCTCCACTTGGTCACCGCTATTGAGTTTGTGGCTTAATGGCACCAATCGGTGGTTCACCTTGGCACCAATACAAGGAGCACCAATCTCTGTATGCAGTGAAAAACCAAAGTCTAATACTGTAGAGTTTTGGGGCAAGGTCTTGATTTCTCCTTTGGGCGTAAACACGAATATCTCTTGAGCAAATAGATTCAGCTTGATAGTGTCAAGGAAATCCAAAGCATCAGGCTGTGGGTCGTCGAGTATTTCTTTGATGGTGACCAGCCATTTATTCAACTCTGTATCATCATCCGTAGGTGATATGTCTTCTTGGGCAGGGCCATCTTTGTATTTCCAGTGGGCAGCGAAACCTTGTTCCGCAATATCATTCATGCGCTCACTACGAATCTGTACCTCTATCCACTGGCCATTGTTGGCCATAAGGGTGACGTGCAGAGCTTGATAGCCATTGGCTTTTGGATGACTTACCCAGTCGCGTATGCGGTCGGGATGAGGTTTGTAAATCTGCGACAGACTGACATAGATATCGAAGCAGTTGTTCATCTCTACTTCGGGAGAAACAGGCTCAAAGATAATGCGTACTGCCAGAATATCATATACTTCATCGAATGTCACATGCTTGGTTTGCATCTTATTCCAGATAGAATAGACCGCCTTGACACGCGCCATGATGCGGTATTTTAATCCCATCTTGTCAAGCTGTTGGCGGATAGGAGCAGTAAATTCAGTGAACACCTTGTCACGTTCAACTGCCGTTTCTTCCAATTTTTTCTCAATCTCTCTATACTCTTCAGGATGCTCATACTTGAAGCTCAAATTCTCCAACTCAGTCTTGATTTTATTCAATCCCAAGCGATAGGCTAATGGCGCATAAAGGTAGAGGGTTTCCCCTGCGATTTTATATTGCTTGTTAGGTGCCTGCGACTCCAAGGTACGCATATTGTGCAGTCGGTCTGCTATCTTGATGAGAATGACACGAATGTCATCGTTCATGGTAAGCAGCAACTTCTTAAAATTCTCAGCCTGCGCAGACGCATGGTCACCGAAGATACCACCTGATATCTTGGTTAGACCATCTACGATTTGTGCAATCTTCGGACCGAAGATATTTTCTATATCCTCTACTGTATAGTCAGTATCTTCCACCACATCGTGAAGCAGAGCCGAGCAAATGGAGGTAGAGCCAAGACCTATTTCATTGCATACGATTTTGGCAACACTAATAGGATGCAGGATATAAGGTTCGCCCGATAAACGTCTAATCCCCTTGTGGGCCTCATTGGCAAAATTGAAAGCCTTTGTAATGATTTCCACACGTTTACGGTGCTTGGTAGCGAGATAATCATTTAGCAGCTCCTGAAACGCCTGTTGAATCATCTCTTCCTCATTATCTATCTGCTTGTTTTCCATAATTAATGTTTACTGTTTGATGCTGTTTATTTGTAAATCTTCAAGGTCTTTCCTGCAGTAATACGTGTACCACTGATGCCGTTCCAGCTCCTTAGTTGATTGACAGTAACTCCATAGCGGGCTGCGATGGTTGACAGTGTTTCACCACTCCGTATTCTGTGGGTAGTGGCAGTGCCGTTAGCTGGTGTAGTAGTTCTGTTAGTACTTGTAGAACGGGTACGTTGTTGACGAGCGTTCTGCTGTGGTACGGCTACAACTCGGCGGTTGCGGAAGAACTCATTGGCACGATAGGCATAGATAGTGTCTTGCTTCTCAATAAAACTACCTACATAGTTCTGTGGCAAACGCAAGGTCTGGGGTTTTGAATCTCCAGGAATGATGTCACGCTTATATTGAGGGTTCAGACTCTTCAGCATATCTATATCCACCCCACAGATGTCAGCTATCTGCTGGAAATGAACATTGTGATTCACTTGTATGGTGTCTGTGGCTTCAGGCATGTTGGTTTCCATCGGACAGATATTGTGGTGACAGTAATATGTCATCACATAGTTGGCGGCAATGAACGATGGTACATACCCACGAGTTTCTTTAGGTAGGTAGTTGTAGATTTCCCAGTAGTCACGCTTACCTGAACGACTGATGGCTTTGTTCACGTTGCCTGGCCCACAGTTGTAGGCAGCTATTGCAAGATTCCAGTCTTTATAGATATCATACATATCTTTTAGATAACGCACAGCTGCCCAAGTAGCCTTGATAGGGTCTTGACGCTCATCCACGTAGCTATTGTTCTCTAAACCATACAATTTGCCTGTACCCAACATAAATTGCCACAGACCGCTGGCACCAGCTCTGGAAATTGCTCTAGGGTTGAGAGCTGATTCAACTATAGGCAGGTATTTCAGTTCTAAAGGCAGATCGTAGGCATAGAGTGCTTCTTCAAACATAGGAATGTAGAAGTTGCTGAGACTCAGCATCAGTGACATACGCTGGCGCAGTCCGCCTGAAGTGTATTTCTCTATAAATTCACGTACCACATCATTGAAAGGCATCTCGATGATGGAAGGGATACGACTTAGTCGATCAATATAGATAGAGTCACTGAACAATGGATTCTCGTCGCTGGTGCTGCAATCCTTTCCCAGATCAATGTAGTTCTTGGCTTTCCAGTCGGCCAACAGGCTGTCAATAGGATAAGTCATACTTAATGGCAACTCGAAATTCTCAGTATGAGTACCACCATTGCTATCGTGTATGGTTACGTTGAATGTTTCGGGCTCTTGGGCATGAACCATTGACAAAGAGAATGCCAAAGCAATGACCATATTTATAATTTTTCTTGCCTCCATATTATCTATTCTATAGCATTTGTCAATTAAAATCTTAAGCTACATTGTACTCCTACTGACTGATTCTGCAGTCCGCCTTTAGAAGACCACTGATTGTCAATTACTGTAGGCTCCACCCGCATGCTCAAATCGGGTGAGATGTCGAAATTCGACAACTCGGCATCTACATATGCATCAACTACTGACAGCGCATATACGGCGATAAAAGCAAACACACTAATGTCCCGGTAACGGCGGTAAGTATCTTTGCGTTTCCTTAGCAGTTCGGTCACCTGGGTAGCAGATACTCGCTCCAAATATCTTGCCGGTATGAGCTCGGTAATACTTTTAGCAGTCCAGTTGTTGTTTACCGCATCCTTATAAGCCGCTGCATAGTCTTTGTACATGCGGTTATTCCAGGTCAATGCATAAGCACATCCTGCAAAACCAGCATAGAAGATGGGTAGTTTCCAGTATTTCTTGTTATAAATCTGTCCACCCCCAGGAAATACCAATGCCATCCAAGTCGCTTTGGTGGGATTGGGAATCCATTGCTTTGGCAATTGCAAGCTGTCAGCTTCTTTCACGTCTATCACTACTGGCGATTGAAGTTCCATCAATTGTTCTTGGTTGGATGCTTCAATGCTATCGGTAGCAGTGATAGCTATACTGTCGTTCACTTGCACGTGTCTTCTACGTCTGGAAGCCCTTGACTCATTTTGTGCCTCGGCAACACTGCCTATAATCAGCATCAACAAAGTGAGCAGCAACCACATGAAGCGATATGTCCTGTATCTTCTTTTCAGCATAGCTTACTTCATCGTATCAAACAGCGTCATGATGCGTTCAAGGTCTTCTTCATTTTTAAATGGAATGGTAATCTTCCCTTTCCCTCTGGGTGAACAAGTAAGCTGTACCTTTGCTTTGAAGAAACTGGTAAGCTGTTGTTGCAATATATTGTATTCGACAGGAAGTTTTACACGTTTTGGTGCAATCTTCTTATCACCCACTTTCACTGCTTGACCTTGAGTAAGCGATTTTACCATTTCCTCCACTTGGCGAACTGAATAGCCTTTGTCAACTATTTCACGATACAAACTTACCTGTAGCTTTGGGTCGGAGAGAGATACCAATGCTCGTGCATGTGCCATCTCAATCTGCTTGTTCTTTAATCCCATCTGAATCTCAGCTGGCAATTTGAGCAGACGCAAGTAGTTAGCGATAGTGGCACGGTTTTTCCCTACACGCTCACTGAGTTGTTCTTGAGTGAGGTGATACTGGTCGAGTAAGTGCTGGTATGCCAACGCTATTTCCATCGAATTGAGGTCCTCGCGCTGTATGTTTTCAATGAGCGCCATCTGCATCACGTTCTCGTCATCAGCAGTACGTATGTAAGCTGGGATAGTTTTCAATCCAGCCATCTGAGAAGCTCTGAAACGACGTTCACCAGCAATAATCTGATAAGCATCATTAGCTGTCTGACGCAGGGTAATAGGTTGTATAATACCTACCTCAGCTATTGAGTCGGCCAATTCTTTTAAGGCCTCTTCGTTGAACTCATGACGAGGTTGATTGGGATTGACATGAATTTTACTCAGTTCAATCTCATTGATAGAAGATGATCCTTCCGTCTGTATGTCACTTATGTCAAGCAGAGCGTCCAATCCTCTGCCCAATGCTTTCTTTTTCATTTAACTATTTCTTTCTATCAGTTCTTTTGCCAAAGCCATGTGGTTGCGTGCACCATTTGAGTCAGCATCATACAAGATGGCAGGTAATCCAAAGCTTGGAGCCTCACTCAGTTTCACGTTACGCTGTATAACCGTCTTGAAGACAAGTTCCTGGAAATGCTTTTTTACCTCGTCATAAATTTGGTTAGCTTGACGCAAGCGAGAGTCATACATGGTAAGCAGGAAACCTTCAATCTCCAAAGAAGGATTCAGTTTTGTTTTAATAATTTTTATAGTGTTCAGCAGTTTGCTGATGCCTTCCAATGCAAAATACTCAGCTTGAACAGGGATAATCACCGAGTCAGCAGCTGTAAGGGAATTAACGGTTATCAAGCCCAACGAAGGAGAGCAGTCTATTAAGATATAGTCAAACTCATCTTTAAGTGGCATGAGCACTTTCTTCAGTATTTTTTCACGTCCTTTCATGTTCAGCATCTCTATTTCTGCGCCCACTAAGTTGATGTGAGAAGGAATAACCTTCAGTGTATCGATTTCAGTATTTTGTATGGCTTTATGTACATCAGCATTGTCAATCAGACATTCGTATATGGAGCTATCAATTTCTCTGATATTGATGCCCAAACCGGATGAAGCATTGGCTTGAGGATCTGCATCCACCACCAATACTTTTTTCTCCAGCGTAGCCAACGAAGCTGCCAAATTAATAGTAGTTGTGGTTTTACCCACACCGCCTTTTTGATTAGCTAAAGCAATTATTTTTCCCATATTTATTGTATTATAGAGGGCAAAGATAAGCAAAATATCCCACATTATGGTTAAATAGGTGTTAATTCCTTAATTTTTTAAAATTAGTTGGCATATAAGGAATGTTTATGTTAACTTTGCAGCCGAATTAAAAAGATTGAACATTTTATTATGGAGAATAATAAACCGCTTATCCTGATATCAAATGATGATGGCGTTATTTCAAAAGGTATTAGTGCATTAATCCGTTTCTTGCGACCATTGGGTGATATTGTTGTAATGGCTCCAGATGCTCCACGCTCTGGTGTAGGCTGTGGCGTTTCTATCAATGAACCCGTGATGTACCAGATGATTCGTAAAGATGTTGGATTGTCTGTATATAAGTGTTCTGGCACACCGGTAGATTGCATCAAGTTAGCCTTTTATACAGTTCTTGATAGACAGCCAGATATCATTATTGGTGGTATCAATCATGGTGACAACTCATCTGTGAATGTACATTATTCGGGAACCATGGGCGCAGTGATTGAGGGTGCTATTCGTGGCATCCCTTCCGTAGCCTTTTCGCTCTGTGACCATGATACTGATGCCGACTTCGACCCAGCAGGTCCATATATTAGAGACATTGTTGAGAAGGTCTTGGAACGTGGTCTGCCAGTTAATACTTGCTTAAATGTAAACTTCCCCAAAGTGAATGAACTGAAAGGTGTTCGTATCTGCGAACAGGCTAAAGGCATTTGGGTGAACGAGTGGGAGAGTTTTGCACATAGAGGTGATTCTCGTTTTTTCTGGATGGCTGGCGAATACCAGAACACTGACCCTGAAAATGAGAAAAGCGATCGCTGGGCATTGGAGAATGGTTATGTGGCCATAACCCCTACGTTGGTGGACATGACAGCCCGTGAGTTGATGAACGACTTGAAGTCGTGGTTCTAATATGAAATACTACCTGATAGTTGGCGAGGCATCGGGTGATTTGCACGCATCTCACTTGATGGCTGCTCTAAAGGAGGCTGATCCTGAAGCGCAATTCCGTTTCTTTGGTGGTGACCTGATGGCTGCAGTTGGTGGCGAGATGGTGAAGCATTACCGTGAGTTGGCGTATATGGGCATCATCCCTGTTCTCTTGCATCTTAAGACTATCTTTGCCAATATGCGTTATTGCAAGCAAGACATTGTGGCTTGGAAGCCCGATGTGTTGATTCTTGTTGACTATCCAGGTTTTAATCTGAATATTGCCAAATACATTCACGGTAATACGAAAATCCCTGTGTATTACTATATATCCCCCAAGATATGGGCTTGGAAAGAATACCGCATCAAGAGTATCAAACGAGATGTTGATGAGTTGTTTTCTATCTTGCCCTTCGAGGTGGATTTCTTCGAAGGTAAACATCATTATCCCATCCACTATGTAGGCAATCCAACACTGGATGAGGTGACGGCTTTTGAGGCTGAGCATCCTCGTGATTTCTCTGCTTTTGTGAAAAGCAATGGTCTGACAGATAAACCTATCATTGCTCTGTTGGCAGGTAGTCGCAAACAGGAGATCAAGGACAATCTTCCCCAAATGATAGAGGCTGCCCAGTCGTTTCCCGATTATCAGTTGGTGTTGGCTGGTGCGCCTGGCATTGATTCTGTCTATTATCAGCCTTACTTGCAGGGAACAACCGTAAAAGTGTTGTTTAACCAGACCTACCCATTGCTGCAACATGCAGAGGCAGCGTTGGTGACCTCTGGAACAGCTACTTTAGAAACAGCTCTTTTCCATGTTCCACAAGTGGTGTGCTATTATTTAAACTTTGGTAAGATAGTGAGCTTTCTAAAGAAAATGGTCTTATCGGTAAAGTACATCTCTTTGGTGAATCTCATTGCTGGCAAGGAAGTGGTGCAAGAATTGGTAGCAGACCGTATGACGGTGGCTAATACCCGTGCAGAACTCTTTAAGTTGTTGCATGATACTGTATATCGCCAGCAGATGTTAGACGAATATACAGAGATAGCCCAGAAGTTGGGCACTTCTGGAGCTCCTCGTAAGGCTGCAGAAATAATTATCCAAAAGTTAAACAGATAACAGATAGAGATAAACTGTTGCGGCAGGAATCGCCATAAGCGCACTGTCGAAGCGATCAAGCATACCCCCGTGTCCTGGTAAGATTCTACCTGAATCCTTGATACCCAACTGACGTTTGAATAGTGACTCAGTCAAGTCACCCCAAGTACCAAACACTACGATAGTAAGTGCCAACCCCATCCATTCCCACAAGTTAAGGGTATGGAAGAAATGTGCCAAGACAGCGGCAGCAATAAGTGCTACCACAGCACCACCGATACTTCCTTCCCAAGATTTCTTGGGTGAAATTCTCTCAAATAGTCTGTGCTTTCCTACCAGTGTACCAATGCAATAAGCGCCAGTGTCGCTCATCCACAAGAAGATAAATACTGACAATGGAAGGATAGGGTTGTAGGTTACTTCCGAAGAAACAAAATCGTTCTGGAAAGAAATCACGTTCAATAAAGCAAAGGGTAGGGCGATATATACCTGACTGAGCATAGTATGTGCCCAGTTGCCTATAGGATTCTCACGTTTGAGATAAAGTTCGGATATCATCATGTAAAGCAGTAGCAGAACATAGGGTAGGAACACACTGGCATTTGTCATATAGGTGTTGTAGCTCATGAATGCCATGAATAAGTAT
>JAEEOD010000319.1 GCA_016284115.1 Bacteroidaceae bacterium | reverse complement strand
CCTTCGCCCAAAGTAGGGTACGTTTTAAGTTAAAGGAATTCTGATCTTTGCCATTGGGGTCTTGATAACTCCATCCTGCCTGGGCATAGCCATTCAGAGTGATGCGTGAGGTAAAATCCTTCATCCAGTCGGTTTCACCTGTTTGTTGCTGGGCCATAGCAACGATACTTGTGGTTAATATCATAGCCAAAGTCAGCAGCCTAAACCTGTAAATCTTGCCTTTCATTTTGTCATAATATTTTACGCTATTTATTCCTTAGCGGCAGCAAAAATAGCACAAATCTATCAGATAGACAAAAACATTTGGCAAAAACTTACTCATTATTAAGAAAAACATGCTTCCTAAATAAAAAAGGGATAGCTAAAAGTAGCTATCCCTGTAAACGTCGATAAACTCTTCGTTGTTCTCGTAGAAGAACTCTACTTTGTCTTCACGAGCCAACCAGCCTATGGCCGATGACAGATCAATGGCGTTCAATCCTGTGTCGTTCAACAATTCATTAAAAGTGGCTTTAGTTCCTTTGTAAAACAGGGTACGCCATACCAACCCTGCGTTTGTTCCTATATCATCCTTTTTCATAGCAGTAATGTTTTAGCCTAATAGTTTTAACCTCACTCCAAAGATAGATAATAATATTTATATATCAAATATTTTTAGGAAAAATTAATACCTGAAGATTTGGCGCAGTTTTCTGCCTAATTCCTCGCCTCGCAAATCAGTGGCTACAATAATGCCATTACCATCAAACAGGATATTAGCAGGAATGGAGCTGATGCCATAGACAACTGAGGCCTCACTGTTCCAGTATTTGAGGTCGCTGAGATGGATCCAATTGAGTTGGTGATTCATTATGGCATTGATCCACGATTGTCGAGCACGATCAAAAGAAAGACCCACAATCTCGAAGCCCTTTTCGTGATACTTCTGATATACCACCTTTACATTATCCATCTCTTGCATACAAGGAGCACACCAACTTGCCCAAAAGTCAACCAATACATAGTTGCCTTTGCCCACATATTCACTAAGATGATGACTTATTCCTGCGGTATCGGCCTCCACCAAGTCAGTGAAGCGAGTACCTATGTTGGTTTTTTCGTGATGGTTCAACGTACGCCACGCACCCACGCAAAGCGGATGAGACGCATAGACATGAGACTCATCGAGGTATTCCTTCAGTTCATCGATGGTAAGGGTATTATAAATCTGAGAGAGATACAGAGCAGGAATCACATTATCAGGGTTAGAACGAATCGCATTCTTCATCTCTACCACCACTTTATTATAAGAGGCATTCATCACCCTACGTAAAGAATCACGCAAATCGGTCTGCCACTGCCCCACTTGTGCATACTCCATCTGATCTTGCATATAATCAATGGTAAGGTCGGTAATTTGGCGGTCAGCCTTGTTGAGACGCTCATTGAGTTTGGAGCCTTTCAACACACTACGCTCCATATTTACTTCTACAGGGATTTCGTCAATTAGCAGATTGACAGGCAAGTCATTCCCATTATCAGCCAAAGTGACAAAAGTATTCCGTGGCATAGAACCAGTGAATTGGAATTTACCATTGTCAACCTGTGCGGTGTCAATAGGTTCGTTGCGAAGTGAATGCAGAAAAACAATATTAACTCCAGCAGGCACTGTTCCACTGATGGAATAATTTACCAGCTCGTCTTGCGCTGATGTCGCCAGACTGAGCATCAACCACGCTATGAGCCACGCCAGCCGTATCATTTATTTAAAAGTTGTGATTTCTATCACGCCATTGGCACCACGAACACCCCACCCAGAGCCGTCTTTAATAACTTTCAGACTAGCTATTTCTTCTACAGGCATAAGAGTGTCAAGATCAACCCCCTCCATTGCTATGCCATCTACTACCACTAATGGGTCAGTACCAGAATTGACCGAACTAATGCCATGCACCTGCACCTTGCTGGAGCCGCCACTAGAAGTAACCACCACACCAGATACATAGTTACGGATGATTTCAGGGATGGTGCGCAGGCCTGAACGCATAATCATCTCATGTGTCACACCATCACCCACCTTCATGGTAGGCAACATAATATATTCGAAAGTATTCTCAGAGTTCCCATCATTGACGGTAAAATTTTTCTTCTCCAGATTGACAGTGATTTGTCGCCATCCTTGCAACAAGATCTTCGCATCAGACTTGGCTGAAGCCGTTATCTGCAATGTATCACCATCGAAAACATCACTAAAGAAGAACCTCCCTTCCTTATCTGTTTCCATAGCC
>JAEEOD010000318.1 GCA_016284115.1 Bacteroidaceae bacterium | reverse complement strand
CAGCACGATAGGTGTCCCACAAAGAAAGCGTAGTATAATTGGTAAAATCTGCCTGTTCATAAACTTTATCATCAGAGCCACGGTAGTCACCATTCACATCATTGAACACAGACGGTGCTATCATCGTGTGATAAAGCGATGTATAGAAGATGGTACGTGCTACCTCATCATCGGTATCTATCTTTATCTTGCTCAGTTGTTCTTCCCACAAGGCATTCGCCTGGAGGCTTACCTCATCAAAATCCCAACCTGGATTTTCTCTCTGCAGATTCAGTCGAGCATTTGCCTCACTCACAGCAGAAACTCCCACCTTCATCATCAGGGGTACACTACCACCTTCAAAAGACAATACTCCTAAATTGGTGCCGTCTAGCTCTAAGCTACGGATAGGCTTATTAAACTCTGCCACGAAATAAATGCGCTGGTTAACTGCCCACCCTTTTGAGAAACGATAACCTTCAATGCTTCTGTCGCCTTGTTGACGAATAGCAGCCCCAAGGGTAACGTCGCCACCACTAATGCCATAATCGAGGTTCACTAACAACAACTGATCTTTGTTATCGGGATAGAAGTAACGATGAAAACCTGTACGAGTAGTAGCTGTCAGTTCCACCTGCACATCCGCTTCCTGCGTATGCACACTGTAATAGCCTGGCTCAGCCATCTCTTGTTCATGGGTAAACTTATCCGTACGTTGGTTTTTGTTTGCCAAAGGCAAGAAAGTAATATCGCCCAAATCACCACAACCTGTACCACTAAGATGCAGATGACTGAATCCCACCAGCACAGAATCAGAATAGTGGTAACCAGAACACCAGTCCCAGCCTTGGGTCAACTGGGAAGGACCTACCTGCACAAAACCAAATGGCACGTTAGCCCCCATGAAAACATGTCCATGTCCGCCTGACCCAATGAAAGGATCAACAAATTGTGTGTAGGTCACATCCTCGTGTTTCGGAAGCTGTGTTGAATGGCAAGCCATTAACAGTCCTACACCCATCAATAATAAAACAGTCTTTTTCATTATTATGTTTACTTAATATATTGTTATCTATTAAAAAGTTCAAACGTTACCTTAAACCCAAACTCACGCTTCTTCTGCTGTGCAAACGACATAAAGAAACCAAAATCGAAAATGTGCGTACCCAAACCATAGCCCACCTCATAATATGGTCGCTGATGTGGCAAGAACACCGTATTGAAATAGATACGTTCGTTCATCACATACTTTAGATATTTTGCTACATGTGGAATGATCAGGAAAGGAGCCTGGTAAGTAGCATGAATCCTTAAATACTTTGTAGATGAGTTATAAACATCGCTGTTAAGCAGATGGAACACGCCACCGATATCATCACTCCATCCCAAGGGTAAGTTATGTCGGCGGAATCGCTCAAAATCGATGAAATACAGGTGATCCTTATAAACAAAGGCACCTGCTCCAAAACGTAGGAACAACGTACGTTGCAAGCCAAGAGGGAGGTCATCCTGGATATCCACCTCAAAACGATCGTAAACAGTAGAATTTTTCAGCACGCCATCCAGTCCCTTCTCCCATTCAAAGATAAAGGTAGGATAAGAGGAATGGAGGTTAATCTTCCGTTTACCATCCATATAATAATACATCCCTGGCGTAAACGAGATACTCATCATCGGTGCAAAACTGTTGTAAACACGATTGTAATTCTCGTTCCTATTTCCTGTAGCTGCTCTTCTGTGCAGGTTTAGACCCAGATCCAAGGTAAAACCATTGAATACTTCCCAACTATGCGAAAACTTGAGGTATGTGTGATTGAAATATTCCAAGTTGACGTCCGACAGATCAACTTTCTCACCTTTCGTTGCCTCAAGGTCATTGATTACTTCGTTGTTATACACTTTGTCACCATTACCCACCTCGAATTTCCATGAAGCACGTTTTTCAGGCCAATAATCAAAATAACCTCTCACCAGCCAATAGAACTCCTTATGCTTGAAGTTATATCCTAAGCGTGGCATTATTTCCATCACACGGTCGTTTACCATTCTTCTTGTATAGCGCAAATCCATCTTATACGATATGCCATTACGATGGCTATATCCCAACTGTTGGGGATTAAACAAGGGAGAGAGACGGAAATTCCCCACGTCTTTTACGTAAAAACGGCTTCGGCTCACCAAGGCGTCACCTACATTGCCCCAGAAACGGGAACGCTTCTCCTTACTTTGTCTCACAGTGTCAAGTTGATTGTACAACTGCGCGTTGATATAATCAGTATAAAGATGCAACTCGTCATCTGTCAGCGATATAGGACGATGATTCTCGAAGAATTTTATATCTCTTACCGGTGAACTGTCGTCACTACCCAAATTATAATAACGCGTGAGGTCATACTTGTTATTCTCTTGCTGACGAAGGTCATTTAAAGTAAGGTTTGGCATCTCATGCTTGATATCCTGATAAGTCATCAATGCTTTATAGGCCGCATCTATTCTATTGCCCATGAAATGAAAGAACACATCAAGATCATAACTCACTGGCAACATCTCTGTTTGCGTACCCGTCCATCCCATCGTCATCCTATTCTTGAAGCGCAACATCTCATTTCGGCCCTCAAAATACATTTCTCTAATACTCCAAGCACCATTGGTAATGATGAAATAGCCTTCCACTAACTGATAGCTGACCACTTTTGGTTGGAAACCCACTTTATAATGCTGTACATCACTCACATAGAAGACAGAATCTAAGGTATAAATATAATATTTGTTGCCTTGAGGTGAAAGGGGTGATATCAACTTATCCTGCAACAGCATATGGTTATAGGGAGTGATGTGGAAAAGATCAGACAAGCGCCCATCGCCTTCAAAAAAGCTGTTGGTTGTGCCCAACATAGCCTCGGTACGTTGGTCATAGATATCCGGAGAGGTAAAATGTACCTGGTTGATGGTCTCGATAAAGAACTGCCGTTGTCCGTTTTTGCTGACATGAAACATACCCGGTATCTGGTGGTAGAACACATTCTTCTTACGCACGTCAACAGTTCCTTTGATGTATAGTTGGGCATTATATTCTCTTGACAAACCCACGCTATCCCTTGCCCGATCAACCGTCAAGCGAACAAGACTGTCAGCCAAAACATCTATGGGGCGATGCCTTTGGGCAACGGCATTGCCTACAGCCAGTGTGAATGTCACTATCAGGGCTATCCACGAGATGAATCCTATTTCGCGCGCTTTTTTCATATACTAAATAGCAAAAGTATAAATTAAATTTGTACTTTTGTGGCAAATTACCGTTAAAAGATAACTGATATGTCAAAAATGAGATTTTTTGCCCTGCAAGAGTTAGCCAACAGGAAACCTGTTGAAGTGAGTCTTCCGTCTGACAAGTTGAATGATTACTATGGTATTCATGTCTTCGATCAGCAGAAGATGCAGGAGTACCTTCCCAAAGAGGTCTATCAAGCTGTGCAAGATGCCATTGAAAAGGGTAAACCTATCAGCATTGAAACAGCCGATCTGATTGCCAATGGCATGAAGAGCTGGGCAAAAACCCTCAACGTAACACATTATACCCACTGGTTCCAACCGTTGACCGACGGTACAGCTGAGAAGCATGACGGTTTTATTGATTTCGACGAAAACGGCGACGTAATAGAGCGCTTCTCCGGTAAACTGCTTATCCAGCAGGAACCAGACGCATCATCGTTCCCAAGTGGAGGCATACGCAACACCTTTGAGGCGAGAGGCTATACTGCTTGGGATGTTTCCTCCCCTGCATTCGTAGTGGATGACACACTCTGTATCCCTACCATATTCATCTCTTACACAGGTGAGGCATTGGATTATAAAACGCCATTACTGAAAGCACTTGCTGCCGTAGATAAAGCAGCTACGGCGGTATGCAAGTTGTTTGATGATAATGTGAAGCGAGTACATGCCAATTTAGGTTGGGAGCAGGAGTATTTCTTAGTGGACATCGCTTTGTATAATGCACGCCCCGACTTATGTCAAACGGGCCGTACACTGATGGGACACTCTTCGGCTAAAAGCCAGCAGTTGGACGATCACTATTTCGGTTCTATTCCGGCTCGTGTCACTGCTTTCATGAAGGAAGTGGAAATAGAATGCTACAAACTGGGTATCCCTGTAAAAACCAGACATAATGAAGCAGCTCCTAACCAGTTTGAGTTAGCACCTATCTACGAGAATGTCAACTTGGCAAACGACCATAACCAAGTGGTAATGGACTTGATGAAACGCATAGCTGGCAAGCATCATTTTGCCGTATTGCTGCATGAAAAGCCTTTCAATGGTGTAAACGGTTCAGGTAAGCATAACAACTGGTCACTCTGCACCGATACAGGCATCAACCTGTTTGCCCCTGGTAAGAACCCACAAGGCAATATATTGTTCCTCACTTTCTTGGTAAACGTACTGATGATGGTATATAAGAACCAAGATTTGCTGAGGGCTTCTATCATGAGTGCTACCAACTGCTACCGACTGGGCGCTAACGAGGCACCTCCTGTCATCTTGTCTATCTTCTTGGGCAAACAACTGACGGCTGTATTGGATGAATTTGTAAAACAAGACTACAGCAGCAAGAGTGACAAAGCAGAGAACCTAACACTGAAATTGGGTATTGACCGTATTCCTGAGATACTGTTGGATACTACCGACCGCAACCGTACGTCCCCATTTGCTTTTACAGGTAACCGCTTTGAGTTTCGCGCCGTAGGTTCTTCAGCCAACAATGCTGGTGCGATGATAGCCATTAATGCTGCTATGGCAAACCAGTTGCAGGAGTTTAGGGCTACCATCGACAGTTATATGGAAGAAGGTATGACCAAGACGGAAGCCTTGTTCTACGCACTGAAAGAGGCAATAATAGAATCTGCTCCAATTCATTTTGAGGGTGATGGTTACTCTGAAGAATGGAAGCAGGAAGCTGCTAAGAGGGGTTTGAGTATTATCAACAATGTGCCTGAGGCCTTGATGCAGTATAAGAGTAGGCAATCCAGAGCCGTTCTTATCGGCGAACATATCTTCAACGAGATAGAATTAGCAAGCCGCTTGGAAGTAGAATTGGAAAAGTTCACCAAGAAAGTGCAAATTGAGAGTCGTGTTTTGGGCGACATGGCAAATAACCACATCATTCCTACTGCTGTAACTTACCAGAACCGCTTGTTGGAAAACCTGCGTGGCTTGCGTGAAACCTTTGATATAGAAGAATACAAAGTGCTGAGTGCTGAGTGCAAGGACTTGATTCGTGAAATTTCTTTCCGTATAACAGATATCAAACGACTGGTAAAAGAGATGGTAGATGCACGCAAAAAGGCCAATCTCTTGGAAAACTATCAAGAACGTGCTTTCGCTTACGAGCAGGAAGTGAAGCCTTATTTGGAGCAGATTCGAGTTCACATCGACAAACTTGAGATGGAGATCGACGATGAGATATGGCCACTGCCTAAGTATCGTGAGTTACTGTTTACAAAATAACAACAATCCCTCCGATTTAGGAGGGACTGCGCTATAACTATCACTCCTCCCTAGCTGGGAGGAGTTTTGTTTTATCCAATCTTGGAAATCTTCTTCAGCCTCTCCTCTTCAATGATCTTGATTTTACGTCCATCAATCGCTATTAGTTTTTCTGAAGCAAACTGAGAGAGGGTTCGAATCGCATTGGAGGTAGTCATATTGGAAAGATTTGCCAAATCCTCACGTGAAAGATAGATACTCAGCGTAGAGTTGTCTTCTTCCAGACCATAGCTCTCTTTCAGGAACAAAAGAGATTCGGCTAATCTACCACGAATATGCTTCTGCGTAAGGTTTACTGTTCGACGATCTGCCACACCCAAAGAAGCCGACAGACTGCGTATGAAGAAACATGCAAGGTTAATGTTCTCCTTCACCAACTCATCAATGATCTCCAGCGGTATCAGACATATTACAGAAGATTCCACAGCTGCTGCAGCATTGACATAAGCCTCGTTGGCAAAATAAGCACGGAAACCAAAGTACTCAACAGGTTTAATCATACGAACAATCTGGCTTCTACCACCTACGCCTTCCCTGAACACTTTCACCTTACCTTTCAGAAGACAATATAGGTGAGTGGGCATTTCATCTTCACTATGTACTATCTCATTCTTCTTATAGGTCTGAATCGTGAAACTGCCAGCTAAACGTTCACGTTGGGCATTAGTCAATGGTGTCCAAAGATCTGCAATCAACTCAGGGATATTAATATCAGAAATATTTAGCTTCACCATAATACTATGCGTTTAATAGGAACCTTTCTGCTTCAATAGCTGCCTTACAACCGCTTCCGGCAGCAGTAATAGCCTGACGGTAGTGAGGGTCTGCCACATCACCGGCAGCAAACACACCAGGAATATTGGTCCTCGGACTGCTTCCCTCTGTCACGATATAGCCAGCCTCATCTGTCTGAACATAGTCCTTAAAGATGTCTGAACTGGGCTTATGACCAATAGCCAGGAAGAAACCATCGATAGGTAAGTCATAATGACGCTCATCAGCTTCTCCTCTTCTATGCACAAGGTGAACACCTTCCACGCCATTGGCACCAAACAGACCTTCGGCATTGTGTTCGAACAACACCTCAATCTTCGGGTGGTTTATCACACGTTCCTGCATAATCTTCGATGCACGGAGGAAAGGTTTGCGTACAATCAGATAAACCTTAGCAGCCAAGCCAGCCAAATAGGTAGCTTCCTCGCAAGCGGTATCACCACCACCTACTACTGCCACCACTTTCTTGCGATAAAAGAAACCATCACAAGTAGCACAGGCGCTCACGCCCATGCCAGCATATTTCTTTTCGTCAGCCAAGCCCAAATACTTGGCAGCTGCACCTGTAGCAATAATCAGTGCCTCAGCCTCAATTATCTTTTCACCGTCAATGGTAATCTTGAATGGACGTTCGCTTAAATCTGCTTTAGTAGCCACACCTTGACGCAGGTCGGCACCAAATCGCTCAGCTTGTTGACGAAGGTCTTCCATCAACTGATTACCATCCACACCTTGCGGATAGCCAGGGAAGTTCTCTACTTCTGTCGTAGTAGTAAGCTGACCACCTGGTTGCAGACCTGCATACAATACAGGCTGAAGGTTAGCACGTGATGCATAAATAGCAGCCGTATAACCTGCAGGACCTGAACCGATAATCAGCAACCTTACTTTTTCTGTTTCCATAATATTAAGTGTTAATTACTATCTAAGGTCTATCACCTCTATGCCAGGGAACTTGCTCTTTTCAAAGACAAATGCATCTTCAGGCAGAGGCAGTTGTTTCACCTCATAGCGGTCTATATCAATCACCACCACATCCAAGCCCCCACGACTCGCCATGCTGAGACGCACAGGATAGAGTTTCGTCTGGTGTATCAGCAGCACGATGCTTTGCATCTCCTCACGAGGGATAGTGGTCGTCATGATTACCTTCCTCACCTCTGGCACGCCCGTATCTCCAAACTTCAACTCGTAGCCTTGCTGATAGAGCGCCACCCATGCATAGGGATTCAGCGATTGCAACTCTTCGTCGGTGGGTTCTGATACACTCACCTCCTCATTTTCCTCCACCAACGTCCATTGTGTCTGGCCATCAAACCATGTCTTCATGCCCGGAGTCTCCAACACAAATTGCTTGCCTTGCACAATGATATGGCCTTGCGACTCCGCATCGTCCATATGTATCGTAAAGTCAACATCTACATAGCCATTGGCAAAGGCTCTTTGCACAACCTCGTCCAACAACTCCTTTGGCGTTTGGCCAAAAGCCACCAAATTGCCAAGCAACAATACTATGAGTAGTTTTTGTCTCATTTCAAATTAGCCAGTTTTTCTTCCAAAGCCATTTCGTCCACACACAACACATCACGTGGTTTACTGCCCATAGCAGGTCCCACGATACCCGCTTTCTCCAACTGATCCATCAACCTGCCGGCACGATTATATCCAATAGAGAATTTACGCTGAATCAAGGACGTTGACCCTTGCTGATGAATCACCAACAAGCGAGCAGCATCCTCGAACAACGAGTCGAGTTTGTCCATATCCACATCAGCACCACCATCCGAATCCACATCTTCAGCCACCTCAGGCAGATAGAATGGTGTAGTATAGCCTTGTTGCTCGGAGATATATCTCACGATATTCTCAATCTCAGGAGTATCAATAAAGGCACACTGCACACGCACAGGATCGTTGCCCTGCAGAAATAGCATATCTCCCTTACCAATCAACTGATTAGCACCCGGACGATCGAGGATGGTACGAGAGTCAATCATTGCAGCCACACGGAATGCAATACGTGCCGGGAAGTTGGCCTTGATGGTACCAGTAATGATATTGGTGGTAGGGCGCTGGGTAGCGATAATCATGTGGATGCCTACGGCACGAGCCAACTGAGCAATACGCGCAATAGGCAACTCCACTTCCTTACCAGCCGTCATGATCAGGTCGCCAAACTCATCTATCACCACCACGATATACGGTAAAAAACGATGTCCATTGTTCGGGTTCAGACGGCGACTGTTAAATCGCTCGTTATATTCTTTGATATTGCGTACCTTGGCAATCTTCAGCAAGTCGTAGCGTGCATCCATCTCAGCACAAAGAGAATTCAGGGTGCGCACCACCTTCTTCACATCAGTCACCACAGGTTCCTTGGCATCTTCCAACTGCGCCAGAAAATGATGGTTGAGCTCGCTATATACACTGAACTCCACTTTCTTCGGATCCACCAGCACCAGCTTCAGTTCTGCAGGATGCTTCTTATACAACAACGAAGCAATCATGGCGTTCAAGCCCACCGACTTACCCTGACCTGTAGCACCAGCCACTAGCAAGTGCGGCATCTTAGCCAAGTCAATCACGAAGGGCTCATTACTGATCGTCTTTCCCAGTACCAAAGGCAACTCTGCCTTACTCTCTTGGAATGCCAGGCTACCAATCACGCTCTCACCTGACACCACACGAGGCTTCTTGTTGGGCACCTCAATACCAATGGTACCCTTACCAGGTATAGGAGCAATGATACGGATACCCAAAGCAGCCAACTGCAAAGCGATATCATCTTCCAGACTACGTATCTTGGCGATACGAATACCTTCTGCAAGGGTAATCTCATACAGCGTAATGGTAGGACCCACCGTAGCCGTAATGGTCTTTATCTCTATGCCGAAGCTACGCAACACCTCTACGATGCGATTCTTGTTGGCCTGTTGCTCCTCCATATCCACACTCGGACCGTCATTGTCGAAATGCTTCATCAAGTCCAATGTCGGGAACTTATAATGCGACAAGTCCAATCTAGGGTTATAGGGCTCCAGTTCTACCACCTCCTCGTCTTCGGGCACCTCCACTTCAAACTCCGGGTCTAATTCATCGTCTTTCTTATCTTTATCAGTGTCATCCTCAAAGAGTTCCTCATCATCCTCCTGCGATACATCAGCAGCAGGATTCGCCACCACGAAATCATCAGGACCACCCAAGTCAATCTCTGTCTTCTTAGTATCATCAAACACCTTATCTATCTCTTCTGCAGACACTTCTTGCTGTACTTCACCTTCCTCTGTCGGAGCCTCTTTCTTCTTGCGCTTCAGATAGCCAAAGCCCAACAACTTGCGCAACCAAATGATGGTCTGCGTACTGAGGTAAGCCAACAGACATACGGCGGTGAAAAACAAAATCATCAGCACGCCTGGAACGCCCACCTGACTCTCCAGCCAACTGCTCACGTTAAAGCCATGCAAGCCACCCAGATAGAAGAACGTATCTTCGTACATTCCTTTGAACATAAAGCCAAAGAATACTGAGAACCACACCATCAACAGCGAGCAGCCTATAAACCATTTCCACAGCCTCACCTTCACTACGCGCATCAACTTCAAGCCCATCACAAGGAAGAAGATTACCATAAAGATGGATGGTGCGCCAAATTGACGGTTGATGAAATAGTCGGCCAACTGCGCCCCACGTATGGCACCCAGATTCTGCACCACCTCCTCACCAGCTTGCATCTCTACAGCCGTGCTATTGTCTATTACACTTTGGTCAGCAGCACCATAGAGGAAAAACGAACCGAACGAAACGAGGGCAAAAGCAGCTATCAGCGCAATGGCCAAGCCCAAAATAAAATGCACGGTCTCGTTCTTGAGAAAAGCCTTGACAGCACTTATCTTTCCAGGCTCTTGCACCTGTTGTATTTTAGTCCTAACTCTCTTATTATCTTTGTTTTCTGTCTTCATCTTAAACAGTATCTTTCTAATTAATTCGTAAATATAAATACAATCTGCCACATCGCCAAATTTTTAGCACAAAACTTGCTATACAACACTATTTTAAAGCAGTTACCTATTTATAAGTTACTTGAAGATACAATTATATACAAAATAATCGTATCTTTGTAGCAAGAAATAAACATCATTCACTTAAAATAGAAATAATCATGGACAAGAAAGGTATTATGAAACGTATCCTAATCATGTTAGCAGTTGTCATCTGTCTGCTGTCATGCACATCGAGCAACGAGAATACGATCTATGCGTATTCAGCCATTTCCAACCAAGGCAGTGAGGTGAACTTTGCCGACTACAAAGGCAAGGTATTACTCATCGTCAACACCGCTTCGAAGTGTGGCTTCACTCCACAGTACGACGGTCTGCAGTGGCTTTATGAAAAGTACAAGGACAAAGGACTAGTGATCATTGGCTTCCCTTGCGACCAATTCGGTCATCAGGAACCAGGCACTGACGAAGAGATTGAGGAGTTCTGTCGTAAGAACCACGGCGTTACCTTCCCCCTTATGTCGAAAATTGAGGTCAATGGCGAGAATGCCCACCCCATTTTCCAGTGGCTGAAGAGTCAGGCAGGTTTCGCAGGCTTTAATCCAGAACACAGGTTGGGAAAACTCATGGACGAGATGATGTTGAAGCAAGATCCCGACTATGCCTCTAAGCCCGACATCAAGTGGAACTTCACCAAGTTCCTCATCTCCAGCGATGGCAAAAAGGTTGTTCGCTTTGAGCCAACTACAGAGCCACAAGACCTGATGGCAGACATTGAAAAGATGTTGTAAATAGTTTTTTTAAGTTCTATGAGTTAAACTTTTTTACTATATTTGCGCTGTTACACGAGTAAAACGGTTAGGAAAAATGTTTAACTTAACACCTATAGTGATATGAAACTAAATAAGAATCTGTTGTTTGTAGTTGCACTCATTACTACATTTGCACTTTCCTCATGCAGGTCTTATGAAGAGAGTGTTATCAACAAGTTGGAAAATTTATCTGACCATGTAGATAAAAAAAGTAAAGATTTCGATATTAAGGACTGGGAAAAAGTGTTTAAAGATTTTGCGGACATTCACGAAAAGATGGAAGATTGTGAATTTACCCAAGAGCAACTGAAAGAAGTGGGCCGACTGGAAGGTCGTTTGTCTGCTACCATCATACGCGAAGGAGCACAGGCTATAGGGCAAAGTTTCTCTGGTGCCATCGAAGGCATAAGTTCTCTTATCAAAGGCATTAAACAAGGTGTTGAAGAGAATAAAGACGAATACGAAGATGCTTTAAAAGAATTAATCGACACGTTCAAATCATTAGACATTGATTTGGAAGACGATTAACCCTAAACAATGATAAAAAAGAATAAGCCAATAGTTACTCGCTATTGGCTTTTTTTACACCTACACTTCTTCCACTTTGCGTGTAAATAATAATGCAGAAGTATATCAAAATGAATGGCGATCTTAGCAGACCGCCATTCGCTTTATCAGTTAAAGATTACTGTCTTGTTCTTATAGGTGAGAATCTTGCGCTCGATATGCTTCTGCACGGCTCGCGAAAGGACAATCTTCTCGAGGTCCTTGCCCTTGTTGACCAGCGTCTCAATGCTGTCCTTATGGGTGACACGCACCACATCTTGCTCAATAATAGGACCGGCATCCAGCTCTGTAGTGATATAGTGTGCCGTAGCACCGATAATCTTGACACCACGCTCAAAAGCAGCATGATAGGGCTTAGCGCCGATGAAAGCCGGCAAGAACGAGTGATGAATGTTGATGATCTTATGACGGTAGTGGGCAATCATCTCTTCAGAGATGACCTGCATATAGCGCGCCAGAACAATGAAGGTGACATTATTATCGCGTAAGAGCTGCATCTCTATCTCTTCCTGTTTCGCCTTGTTGTCCTTGGTGATGGGCAAGCAGAAATAAGGGATACCAAACTGCTGGGCCACTGGACGCATATCCTCGTGGTTGCTGATGATGAGAGGTACCTCCACATCCCACTCGCCTGCGCTGTAACGCGCTAACAAATCGTAGAGGCAATGAGACATCTTAGACACAAAGATAGCCATGCGAGGCTTCTGGTCGGAGAAATACAGACGGAAATACATCTGGTACTTCTGACCATACAGGGTTTGGAAATAGTCTTCTATCTTTTCTTCAGGAATGGCGAACTTCTCTAATTGCCACTCTATACGCATGAAGAATATGTTTTCTACTCTATCGACATACTGGTCGAGATAGATAATGTTGCCCTGATTAACAGTGATGAAGTTAGTGACATCACTGATTATGCCTGGTCTGTCTGGGCAATACAATAATATAATTGCGGTTCTTTTCATTTTACTTCTTTCATCATTTCTTTAACAGCAGTTTCCAACTGACGGTCGTAACCATTCATCACATCCTCAGGAGTATTATAGACGGTGATATCGGGCTTCAGCTCGGTGTTCTCCTGATAGACACCATCCATATCCACACAACCTACCTGAGGGATACCAAATACAAGGGTGTTGTCCATCAGCGTTTCCCACCAAACGGCGGTCATGGTGCCTGCTACGGGTGAGCCGATAAGCTTGCCGATGCCCAAAGTCTTATATACCCAAGGGAAGCCATGACCATTGCTATAGTCGTTTTCGCAAATCAGCACGCATGATGGCTTGGTCCACTTGTTATAAGGGTCGTAACCGATGTATTGGTTGCGAGGTACGAAATGCTGGTACTCCTTGCCTGCGAGCAGAGTGCATAGGTCGTCGTGCAACCAACCACCACCGTTGTTGCGCTCATCGACGATGACCGCCTGCTTCTGACGGTTCTCATCGGAGAGGATGTCGGCATATACCTGACGGAACGAAGGACTGTCCATAGCACGTACATGCACATAGGCGACCTTGCCACCAGAGAGTTTCTCGACTAACTTCTTGTTGCGATCTACCCAACGCTTGTAGAGCAGGTCGGTAAGCTCGGAAGCGGATACTGGCTTCACGGTTACGTCGAAGCGTTTGCCTGATTGTGGGTTATAGACGCTGACACGTACAGGCTTACCTGCCTTGCCGTCGAGCATAGGATAGTAGTCGGTGTCCTTGAGGATGGGTTGACCATCAATTTTCTCAATGATACTACCCTCACCTACATCGGTCTTCTTCACAGCAAAAGGACCTTTGGCAACCACCTCTTTCACCTTGAGTCCGTCACCTGTATAGCTCCAGTCATAGAACAAGCCTAACGAAGCGGTAGTAAGCTGCGGACCTGCAGGGCTGTACCGTGTACCGGTATGGGAGGCGTTGAGTTCACCCAACATCTCGCTAGTCATCTCTGCAAAGTCGTAGTTGTTATTGATATATGGCAAAAAACGGCGATAGTTATCACGCATCTTGTTCCAGTCGGTTTTATGCAGGTTGACGTCATAGAACTTGTCTAGTACCTGCTGCCAGATATGGTCGAACAGATAAGCACGCTCATCAGCAGGACGATAATTAAAGTTGGCCTCAAAGTCGAGGTTCTTGCTGCTCTTCTTGTCGAGGTCCACCTCCTTGATACCACCCTGGGTAGCGAGGTAGAGTTTCTTGAAATCCTTATCTGGAACAAGTTCGGCACGACCTACATTCTTCAGCACGATGGAGGTACTGCCCTCCTTGAGATCATGCATCCAGAGGTCAGCTCCAGCCTCGAACGAAGCTGTGTAATAAAGTTTGTCGCCCTTGGTATTGAGCACAGCATCTGCCAAATGGGAGGAGTTGACGGTGAGGCGAATCACACGATCCTTGCAGTTGTCAAGGTCGAACTTCAACGGTTCAACGTCCTTCTTCTCTGATTCGGTATTGTCTTTGCCTTTGGGGTCCTTGGCATCTTTCTTATCAGCAGCCTTGTCATCCTTATCCTTGTCTTTCTCAGCTTCTTCACGCAGAGCAGTTTCTTCCTTGGTCTGACGGAACTGCTCATAAGCATCCAAATCGAAAAACATGATATAGACATCATCCTCAGCACCCCAGCTACCATGACTGCGATAGCCGGCACGGTCGGAGGCAAAAATCATCGCCTTGCCACCCAATACCCATTTAGCACTTACATCATTGTAGCCACTCTGGGTGAGATTGTGTATCTCGCCATTGCCAGAAGCATTGACCAGCGCCACATCCTTGTTGTTCCAACCTCCATAGCCTATATAATTGGTAAGCAACCAACGACTATCTGGGCTCCACTGGAACCACTGGTCGCCATCGCTGTAGCTGTATTCATACTTGCCATCCATAGCGGTAACTACCTTCTTCGTAGCGAGGTCGATAACACGTAAAGTGGTACGGTTCTCCAAGAAGGCTACCTTCTTGCCATCTGGACTATAATAAGGTTGGAAAGACGTTATCTTAGTATTGGTGAGACGCTCTTCCTGAATGTCGGTAGCATAGGTGAATAGTTTCTCGTCAGCCTTGCCCAACTTGGCCTGATAGATCTGCCAATAGCCATCGCGCTCAGCGGCATAAACCAACGCACGGCCATCAGGAGCGAAGTCTATGCCACGCTCTTGCTGAGGGGTATCGGTAATGCGCTTAGTGGTCTTGTACTCAACAGAGGTCACATACACATCGCCATGCATGATGAAAGCCACTTCCTTGCCATTAGGTGATACGGCTACATCAGTAGCCCCACGGCTCTGCACCTGACGAATCAAGTCTTTGTCGTTGCGGTCAGTCACTACTGTGACATTTACTTTCTGAGGTTGGGCACCTTCTTTTAATATATAAAGTTCGCCATTGTAGCCAAAGCATAGGGTACCATTATTGGCCACACTGAGGAAGCGTACAGGATGATCCTTCATAGCGGTAAGCTGTACATCGTTGCTATCGTTGATACCACGCTTGAACACGTTGAAAGTGCCTTTCTGCTCACTCAGGTAGTAGAATGACTGTCCGTCGGGCGCCCACACAGGGTTACGGTCTTCGCCGTAATAGGTGGTGAGCTGCTTGTATTCATACGCATTGCCCTTAGGGGTTGCCATCCACACATCACGTGTCACCGACGACTCGTGGTGCTTACGCCATTGGTCTTCCATACCTTTTCTGTCGTGGTAGATCAACACGCCATTCTTGCCCACATTGACATCTTCCAATGTCACTGAAGAAAACAGATGAGGGCGTCCACCCTGGGTACTCACCGTATAGACCTGCTGGTAGCGCTGAGGAAAGATAACCGACTCTGCATCAGGCATCAGATTGGCTTGGAACAAAACGGTGTTGGCATCCAAAAAAGCCATAGGCAACTCATTGCCAGAATGGGTGGTGAGACGACGAGGGGTACCTCCATCACGACTCATGATATAGAGGTCGTATCCACCTTCACGGGCAGAAGCAAAGACAATCTGCTTGCTGTCGGGACTCCACACAGGATAAGAGTCTTGTGCGGCGTTAGTGGTAAGTTGGGTAGCCTTGCCACCACTTACGGGTACTGTAAAGATGTCACCTTTATAAGAGAAGGCGATAACTGTGCCATCGGGAGAGATGACGTTATGACGCATCCACAGGGGATTCTCCTGCGCTGCTACACTCACGGCCAGCGTGAGTGATAATGCTGAAAGGATTGACTTTATTTTCATAATTGGTACTATTTTATCCGAAATCTAATTCTTTAGGTCCCTCACGTAACACCTCGGGCTCATCCGTAGTGCAGTCGATGACGGCAGAGCCTACGGTGTCGCCAAAGCCTCCGTCGATGACAATATCTA
>JAEEOD010000317.1 GCA_016284115.1 Bacteroidaceae bacterium | reverse complement strand
TGACCTGTAGTCATGGCAAAACGACTCACACGGATGTACCCGATACCCGGCTCAATCATATATGCTGCATCGAGGCTATAGAGTGGAATTTTATCGCGCTTCACCGTAAAGTGCAAGAGGTCTTTCACATCACGACGCAGCACGGTAAGGTTAACGATAGTTCCCTTGGGGCCACGCAGTCGTTTCATGATATCTTCTGTGCTGAGTTTCACACCAGCAATGGCAGAGTCGTTGACAGCAATGATACGATCACCAGCCAATATGCCTACCTTTTCAGAGGGCCCTCCACTCACGGGCTGAATCACCAGCAAAGTATCTTCCATCATCTGGAATTGCACTCCGATACCTTCGAAATTGCCCTGTAAAGGCTCGTTCATTTCTTTTACCTCGTCGGGATTGCTGTAAGTAGAATGTGGGTCAAGTTGCGAGAGCATTTTGGTAATGGCACTCTCTACTAAACTATTTTCGTCTACGTTATCGACATAGAGCTGACTGATAGCGTATTCTGCCAAGTTGAGTTTGCGCATCGCCATGCGGGATGTGGTTTGCGAATAGGTTGATAGTGTTATTGTGGTCAATAATCCTATGAATAGTAATTTTCTCATTGTCTTATTATCTGCCATCTTTATATTTTTGCCTTATGGATGTGCCAGTGACTGACGTCAGGCCTAAAATGTTGCCTACACACATCCATAAGGCAATCTTTAACTATTAACTTTCAACTTAAACGGAACGAACTCACTTGGATCTTTGCCAAACTTTATCATCTCCCTAACGATAGACGAACTGACACAAGCCAGTTCGGGGTCGGTATAAAGCAAAATTGTCTCGATGCCACACATTTTCTTGTAGATGAACGACAAGTTTTCCTCATACTCAAAATCCTTTACACTACGCACCCCGCGCACGATGGCATTCGCTCCCACCTCCAAGGCGATGTCTGGCGTGGCACCAGAGAAAGCTATCACCGACACACGAGGTTCGTTTTTATACAATTCACTAATCATGCGCACTCGCTCCTCTACAGAAAATAACGCATGCTTGTCGGGGTTATTGACAATCGCTACCACTACCTCATCCATAAAGGTGAGAGTACGCTTCACAATGGCATCATGCCCAATGGTGAAGGGATCAAAAGTGCCAGGGAATAATGCTTTACTCATAACATGAAATCTTCGGTTACCAAATCTTCTTCTATCACCAGATTATTGATGATGAAGGTCTGTCGCTCCATGGTATTCTTGCCCATATAGAAAGCTAATAGCTCCTTCACCAGGTCAGTCTTATGCAGATTGACCTGCTCCAAACGCATATTGTCGCCAATGAAGTTTTTAAACTCGTCAGGATCAATCTCTCCCAAACCTTTGAATCGGGTGATTTCAGGTTTAGGGCCCAATTTCTTTATCGCCTTCACGCGCTCATCCTCTGTATAGCAATAAGTAGTTTTCTTCTTGTTGCGCACACGGAACAACGGGGTTTGCAGGATATATACATGTCCTTTCTTAATCAAGTCGGGGAAGAACTGCAAAAAGAACGTAATCATCAACAGACGGATGTGCATGCCATCAACATCGGCATCAGTTGCCACAATCACCTTGTTATATCTCAAGCCATCTAATCCGTCCTCAATGTTGAGGGCAGCTTGCAGTAAGTTGAACTCCTCGTTCTCATACACTACCTTCTTGGTCAGACCATAGGAATTAAGCGGCTTGCCTCGAAGACTGAATACTGCTTGTGTGTTTACATCACGGCTTTTAGTGATAGAACCACTTGCCGACAAGCCTTCGGTGATGAAAATACAAGACTGCTCTTCCTGAGGCTTCCCCTTACCATCATTAAGATGATAACGGCAATCACGCAACTTGCTGTTATGCAAATTAGCCTTCTTGGCACGTTCGCGTGCTAATTTTGTGACACCAGCTATCGCCTTGCGCTCTTTCTCAGAAGCCTGTATTTTTTGCAGCATCGCTTCTGTCATGATAGGGTTCTTGTGCAGGTAGTTATCCACCTCCTGCTTCACGAAATCGGCGATGTATTTGTTAATAGTCACACCATCAGGTTCCATTAGCGTAGAACCCAACTTGGTCTTGGTTTGTCCCTCGAACTGAGGTTCCTCGACGTTGATGGCTATGGCAGCTACTAAACCATTGCGGATGTCGCTATATTCAAAGTTCTTGTTATAAAACTCCTTAATAGTACGTGCCAGATGCTCCTTTAGGGCACTTTGGTGAGTGCCGCCCTGAGTAGTATGCTGACCATTGACGAAGGAATAATACTCTTCGCCATACTGGTTGGTATGGGTGAAAGCCAATTCGATGTCGACACCTTTCAAATGGACGATGTCATATAGACCATCCATCGTCATATTGTCTTTCAGCAAGTCTTCCAGTCCATGACGTGACAGAATCTTCTGTCCATTATAGAGGATAGATAGACCTGTGTTCAGGTAGGTATAGTTTTTGAGTAAGTTCTCTACTGTATCATTGTGATAAACATAACCCGTGAAGAGGGTATTGTCTGGCTCGAAATAAACATAGGTACCCGTAGGCTCAGTAGTAGGTTCAGTAACATCGCTTATCAGTTTACCACGTTCGAACTGTGCTATGCGCACCATGCCGTCACGAAAGCTGCGTACCTCAAAATGGGTGCTAAGTGCATTGACCGCCTTCAAGCCCACGCCATTCAGACCAACGCTTTTTTTAAATGCCTTGCTATCATACTTGCCACCAGTGTTAAGCTTACTCACAGCTTCCACCATCTTGCCTTGTGGAATGCCCCGGCCATAATCGCGTACACTTACACGTAGGTTGTCTTCGATGGAGACCTCTATACGATTACCTGCACCCATCTTGAACTCGTCGATACTGTTGTCAACAGTCTCTTTCAAGAGCACATAGATGCCATCATCGGCCTGTGAACCATCGCCCAAACGACCAATGTACATACCCGAGCGCATACGGATATGATCCATATCATCCAAGTGGCGGATGTTTTCGTCTGTGTAATCTACTGTCGGTATAGAAATAAAGTTGATTTCTTCGCTCATCTTCAATCTTAAATTTCTTTGATAAAAGCTCTTCTGCGTTTATGTACCTTATGATCGAAATAACTCCATTGAGCCTGTACCTTGTCATTGGTCTCCAGTTCCACGTTGCTCTCTGCATACCTGAAACCTAACTTTGCATATGCTGGTATCAGGTCGTAGAACAGCAGGGCATTCACGCCTTTATTTTGGTATTCTGGCTTCACTGCCACCAATAGCAAGTCAAGGCAATCGCCATATTGGTGCATGTAAAGCACCTTTGCTAAATGGTACCAACCAAATGGGAACAACTTGCCCTTGGCCTTTTGCAGGGCTTTTGATAATGACGGCATAGAGAGACCTGCACCCACTAGCTGATCGTTTTCATCCACAATCAGAGTAATCATACGTAAATCTACAATGGGTAGATACATATCAATATATTGCTTGATTTGCCGAGGTGAAAGGGCTGAATAACCAAAAAGAGGTGCGAAAGCTTCATTTACCAGATTAAAAATGGCCTCACCATACTCTTCACGTATTTTCTTGCTGGATGTATATTTCTTGATGCGTAAGTTGTAACGTTTCATCACCATTTCTGAGATACGTTTGTGCTTTTCAGGTACTTGTCCGTCTTCAGGCATGAACAGCTGCATCTCAATCCAATCGGCTTCCTTGATAAAGCCTAATTTCTCCATGTGCTGCGGGTAATATGGGTAATTATAGATGGTTGCCATGGTGCCCAATTGGTCGAAACCTTCTATCAACATGCCTTCAGCATCCATATCTGTAAATCCCAAAGGCCCCTGGATGTGTGTCATGCCACGCTCTTTGCCCCATTGTTCGACGGTCTTAAGCAAAGCCTCCGATACTTCTGGGTCGTCGATGAAATCAATCCATCCAAAGCGCACGTTCTTGGTATTCCATGTTTTGTTGGCCTTGTGATTGATGATAGCAGCTATACGTCCAACCAGTTTACCATTTTTGTAAGCCAAGAAATAGTCTGCCTCACAAAATTCAAATGCTCCGTTCTTCTCACGGTTGAAAGTATTGAGCATATCCTCGTACAAATCTGGCACTGAATAGGGATTATCCTTATAAAGCTCGTAATTGAAGCGTATGAACTTCTTCAATTCACTCTTTGTCTCTACTTTCTTAATTTCTATCATATCAACTCATTATTATCAATGTAATGGTGTATGCCACATAACATATCACCAAAATGCTGCCCTCTATACGAGTGATGGTGCGTTTCTTGTAAAACACACCAAAAAGCCACAGCAGTATGCAAGCTACTATCAATGCCAAAAGATCGAAATTGGTAATGCCTATCAAGTGTAAGGGGGTGATAGAGGCTGATGCACCTAACACCAAGAAGATGTTGAACAGGTTGCTGCCCACCACATTGCCTATTGCCATCTCTGGGCTCTTTTTCAAAGCTGCTACTACCGAGGTCGCCAATTCTGGCAGAGAAGTACCTCCAGCCACCAGCGTTAAACCAATGATGGACTCACTCACGCCTAAACTTCGCGCAATACCAGTGGCACCATCTACAAAGATGTTGCCTCCAAACACCAAAGCAGCCAGTCCACCTATTATATATATAAAGGAGAGCCATAGGGGTATTTGTTTCACTTCTTCTGCCTCCTCATCACTATTTTGTCGAGCAATAGAGAAGGTATAAACCATAAAGATAATGAAGAACAGCAAAAGTAAGATGCCGTCAGTACGGCTGATCATATCGAAAGGCTGGTTGTCAAGGTTTATATCATTGCAGATGGCAAGCAAGGCAATGGCTGCAAGAATACATAACGGTATTTCCTTCAAAAGAGTGTTCTTGGTAACCATAATGGGAGCGAAGAAAGCTGTACAGCCCACAATCATTAGGGTGTTAAACATATTACTACCCACTACATTACCGATAGCGATATCAGCACTGCCCTTCAAAGCAGAAGAGATGGATACAGCCAACTCGGGAGCCGAAGTTCCAAAAGCTACTACAGTAAGACCTATCACCAAATCCGACACTTTTAGTTTCTTAGCGAGCGACGATGCACCATCTGTCAGGTAATTTGCCCCCAACAGAATTAGCACCAATCCACCAAGCAAGCACAAGATATCCATTTGTGAAATTTACATTTGGGAGCAAAGATAATATTTTTTTTTTAATCTCGTGCAACTTTTTAGAACATTGATATGCGTGATACAAGACAAAAGAAATAAGTGGGGGCAAGGAGTCCGCTCCTGCGACGAACGGCATTTTTAATAATAATTCTCGTTTATACTAAATTAATTATGTACAATGTGATTGGTCACGAAGGTTGAACAAGTTTGTTATATATTATTGCAAAAAAAACATTCAAAGCATATATAATAACAACAAATTTTAAAAAAAATTGACTAAATATTTGCATTTAATAAGAAAAGCTGTAAATTTGCACCCGATTGTGTGCTTAATGTTTATTTAGCAAATGGAATGTAAAGAGAGTTTTCTATTTACTTTTTGTCATATAATCTATGATAAACGAGAATTTTCGTTACATGTTCAACGAATCAACTGAAAGCAAGTATTAGTAATTTAAGTTAAGAGTTTTTTATGAAAAAGAAATTCATGCTGTTCTTGACCTGCCTGTTCATAGGAATAGGATTGGCAACCGCTCAGGTCACAACAGTGACAGGTAATGTCACTTCTTCTGAAGACGGCGAGCCGGTTGTCGGCGCCTCCGTCTTAGTTAAGGGCACAAACGTGGGTACTATTACCGACATCGACGGTAATTTTACCATCGGCAACGTGCCACGAAATGCGACTACATTGGTGATTTCATTCATCGGTATGCAGACCCAGGAAATTCCTATTAGGGAAACCGTGAGAGTGATGCTGCGTCCTGATAGTGAGCTGCTGGACGAGGTGGTGGTAACCGCCATGGGTATCTCAAAGGAGAAGAAAGCCTTGGGTTATGCCGTACAGGATGTGAAATCAGAGAAGTTGATGCAAGGTATGAGCACCGATTTGGCTGGTGCTATCTCAGGTAAGGTGTCTGGTTTGAATATCACAGCATCTTCTGGTATGCCTGGTGCATCATCACACATCACCATTCGTGGCGCTCGTTCTTTCGATGGCGATAATACTCCTCTGTATGTGGTGGATGGTATGCCTGTAGCATCTGGTGCTCCTAGTACTGGTAGTTCTGTAACTGGTGCCGACTATGCAAGCCGTTCTTTGGATATCGATCCTAACGATATCGAGAGTGTGAACATTCTGAAAGGTCAGGCGGCTTCTGCATTGTATGGTATGCGTGCTTCTAATGGTGTGATCATCATTACTACCAAGAGTGGTAAGGGTTTGCAGCAGGGTAAGCCACAGATAACCTTCAACACTAACTTCACTTTCTCTAAGGTTTCTACTTATCCTGACATGCAGAAGGAATATGCTCAGGGTTCTGGTGGCAAGTTCTCACAGAACGCTTCTACCGCTTGGGGTCCTAAGATTTCTGAGCTGCCTAATGATCCAGGTGTTGGTGGTAACACTGATAACCGCTATACTCAGGCTGAGGGTATGCATCAGGGTCAGTACTATAGCCCTAAGCATGCTGCTGCAGGCCTCGACCCATGGGTAACCCCCGGATCTTACGATAATGTTCGCGATTTCTTCAGTACAGGTACTGCTTGGACTAACAACGTAACCGTTTCACAGAACTTCGGTAAAGGTGACTATTCATTCTCTTTGGGTAATACCAACCAGAAAGGTATTGTTAAGAATACCGGTATGGAGCGTTACAACGCCAAGATGAATGGTAACCTGAAATTAAACAGCTATTTGTCAACAGGCTTTAGTGGCAACTTCGTGGCTTCTAAGATTAAGAAGCAATCTGGTGCTAACGACGGTTTGATGGCTACTCTCTGGGGTGCTCCTCCATCATATGACATGAAGGGTATTCCTAGCCATGCAGCTGGCGATCCTTATACTCAGGTTCACTTCCGCTCTCTAACATTCGATAACCCTTACTGGGCTGTTGAAAACAATGAGTTCTCTGAGCGTTCACAGCGTTTCTTCGGTAATGCATACCTGCGTTTCGAATATCCTATCAAGGATAACATGAAGGTAGATGTGAAGTATCAGTTAGGTGTAGATGCTTATACCACTTCCTATAAGGACCTGTTCGGTTATGGCCATAAGGGCAGCGACGGTGAAGTCAGCAATGACACCCGTACAGTCAACGAGTTGAACTCTCTGCTGACCGCAACGTTCGATTGGAACATCACAGATGATCTGCACTTCAATTTCATCTATGGTAATGAAATCGTTCAGAACAAGTACCATAATGAAAGTTCATACGGTAACCACTTCAACTTTGCCGGTTGGAACCACATGAACAACATTTCAACTTACAATGCAAGTGAAACAATCCGTAAGACCCGTACCATCGGTAATTTTGCGAACTTGTCACTTGACTGGAAGAACATGCTGTTCTTGAATGCTACTGGTCGTCAGGACATCGCTTCTACGATGCCACGCAACAACCGTACATTCTTCTACCCATCAGTTTCTCTGGGCTTCATCTTCACAGAGTTAGAGCCTTTGAAGAACAACATTCTTACTTATGGTAAGTTGCGTGCATCTTACGCTGAGGTAGGTCAGGCTGGTACTTACTATCCTTCATACTACAGCACTCCTGGCTACGGTGGTGGTTTCTCTTCAGGTACCCCATTCCAGTATCCAACCAATGGTGTGGTAGCATACGTACCTTCAGGCACTATTTATGACCCCAACTTGAAACCACAGAACACAAAGTCTTACGAATTTGGTGTTGATTTAGGTTTCTTGAATGGTCTTGTTACTTTCGAATATACTTATTCTCGTCAGAATGTTAAGGATCAGATCTTCGGTGTGCCTTTGGCTGGTTCAACCGGTTATGGCCAGTTGGTAACCAATGGTGGTAAGATTCATACCAATGCTCATGAATTCACCCTCGGTCTGAAACCTATACAAACAAAGAACTTCAAGTGGGATTTGGCTGTTAACTTCACCAAGATTGACAACTATGTTGACGAACTGGCAGAAGGTGTAAACAGCATCTTCCTCGGTGGTTTCACCGAACCACAGGTTCGCGCCGGTATTGGCGACAAGTTCCCTGTACTCTATGGTACAAGCTTCCTGCGCAACGAGAAGGGTGAAATCGTAGTTGACGCTGACGGTCTGCCACAGGTTGGCGAGGAGAAGGTGATTGGTTCTGTAGCTCCTGACTTCCAGATGGGCTTCAACACCAGCTTCGAAATCTACAAGCTGAAACTGAGTGCTACCCTCGATTGGAAGAGCGGTGGTGAAATGTACTACGGTTCATACACCATGATGGACTACTACGGCTCTAGCCAGCGTTCTGCTGACTTCCGCAACATGGACAAGTTCTTGTGCGAATGGCCTGCAGTTAAAGAAGATGGCACACCAAACGACATCTATATTGCTGGTAGCGACGCATTCTACTATTTCAATGTATTGAGTGATATCTCTGAGGCATTCATCCACAAGTCTTCATATGTGAAGTTGCGTGAGATCGCTTTGAGCTATCCTATTGTTGAGACTCCTAAATTGGGCATCACTCTGAGTGCATTTGCACGTAACCTCCTGCTCTGGTCAAGTGTTAAGGGCTTTGATCCTGACGCTTCACAGGGTAACAACAACATGGCCGGTGGTTTCGAGCGTTTCTCATTACCTGGATCTTCACAGTTCGGTATGGGTCTTACATTTAAATTCTAAAAGGAGATTACAGATATGAAAAAATTATATACAATCGTTTTAAGCTTCGCAGCTCTTTCATTGAGTTTGGTTTCTTGCTCCGAGGACGTAATGGATGCCCTCAACAAGGACAGAAACCATGCTACTGATGTTAGTGCTAAGTTTATTGTGACCGATCTGATTACCCGTACGGCAATCAGTATTACCGGTGGTGACCTCAACACATACGCTGCCGTAGCTGTAGAGCATGAAGGTGGTGTATTCAACCAGCTTTACAATGCAGAGACTCGTACCAGTGAGTGGAACACTTCTACCTGTTTCAACAACTCTTGGGGTACTATTTACAGCAACATGAAGAATGCCCTGAAGGTAATTGAGAAGACTCAGGATGGTGCCGAAGGTCCAGATGCAGGCAATACATTAATCAGAGGTATTGCTGAGGTTATCTATGCGCATAACTCTGCTGTACTGACCGATTTGTTCGGTGACGCTCCATATTCTGAGGCTTGTAAGGGTATAGAAAATATGACTCCAGCGCTTGACTCTCAAGAGAGCATCTATAAGAGCCTGATGGCCACTCTGGACAATGCCATCGCTGACTTGAAAGCTGGTGGAACTATTGAGAAGAAATTTGACTATCTATATGGTGGTAACAGTAGCTTGTGGCTGAAATTTGCATACGGTCTGAAAGCACGTTTGCTAATGCACACTATTTTCCGTGCTTCTGATAAGAATGCTGTTTACAACCAGATCATTGAGTTGGCAGACCAGTCAT
>JAEEOD010000316.1 GCA_016284115.1 Bacteroidaceae bacterium | reverse complement strand
TCTCCAGTGCGTATTGTAGCAATTTTAGACCATAGCCTTTGCGCTTGTAGTCAGGATGAATGCTGATGGGACCGAAAGTCCAAGATGCCTTTTTGCTGCCATCGTCCATCATCAGTTCAGCTTTAGAAAACATAATGTGGCCTATTATCTTATTATCTTCTTCCATCACTAGATTCAATTCAGGAATGAAGTCGGGATTGGTTCTATACTGATTCAGTACAAAATGCTCCGTGCATCCTGGACGATAGATGTCCCAGAAAGCTTCTCTCGTCAGGTGTTCTACCTCACGATAATCATCTGATTTTTCTAATCTGATTCTCATAGTCAATTCTTTATTCGGTCTAATCTCATAATTTTTATGGGTTGTTCGTCGCCATGATAGAGATGGCTGCACCAGTTAATATCTCCTGTATCATAAAAGCCACATTTCTCCATCACCCTACCTGAGGCAGGATTGTTGATGAAGAAATCGCTCCATAAGGTTTGGAAACCTTTCTCTTTAAAGCAATAATCTATTAGCAACTGTAACGCCTCCGTGCAGATGCCCTGATTCCAATAGGGCTTGGCTACCCAATAGCCAGTTTCTGCATCGTTTTCTCCAATATTGATGTTGCTTTCGCCATAAGTGTAGTAGCCAATGCATCCAATTGCCTCGCCTGTTTCTTTCAGTTCTATAGCCCATATATGATCACTATGAAAGATGGTGTGGATAATATGCAGACTACCTTCAATACTCGTGTGAGGTGGCCAACCTGCACGAGGCCCTACGTCAGGGTCGGAAGCATATTTGAAAAGTGCTTCTGCATCGCTATCTCGCCAAGGGCGTAATAAAATGCGATCAGTTTCCATCATGCAGATTTATTTATATTGTTCCACAAAATCACGTACTAAGCGGAAGACAGGTTCGTAACTATCGAAAACAGCATTCTTCCAGTTGTCGTGAATGGTGTGGTAGTACTTAAATGCATCACCATTCTCATTTTCTATGAAGATGCAAGGCACATGGCGTGTGGCAAAGGGGTAGTGGTCGCTATTACCAGCCAGTTCACCACGATTCAATGCCTTGAAATGGTGTTTTTCATTGTTGATTTTCTCAAATAGTGAAAATCCCCTCATACCTTCATCGCTAACCTCACAATATGCCACAGGGTTGTTGTCACCTATCATATCGATATTGAAGAGATACTTAATCTGCTCTAACGGCATGATGGGGTGGTTGGCAAAGAACTCTGAACCTCTAAGAAAGGCATCCTCTCCAGAAAAAGCAATGAAGTACATATCGTATGCAGGACGATGCTTGGCATAGTAAGCGGCCAATGTTACAATGGTGGCAGTGCCTGATGCGTTGTCGTTTGCGCCAGCATAGAATACCTTCTTGCCTAGATTGCCTAAATGATCGTAATGGGCAGTGAAGACATAACAGCTGTCGTGGCGAGCACCTTCCACTTTTGCAATGACGTTGAAACACTCGTAGTCCTTTAAGAACTTGTTCTCAATGTTGGCACTAATGCTCTTGGCATCCTTAGGGAAACGATAGGGTACCCACATGATGGGCTTGTCGATTACCTTTTCTCCATAGGCCTTGTAAAACTTTAGCGGTTCTTCCCATGTGAAAAGGATGCCTGCATTGGGCGCACCGTCTTTTTTCTGCAGACGGGAGAAATCCTCGCGATGCTTGTATGAGAACATGAAGTCGCACACTACAAAGGCATCCTTATTCTCTGGCCGGTCTAAGTCCTGGAATATCTTGTTAGCATCATAATGCAGGGTGTCGATGTAATAGAGAGGGAAGGTGCCCTTGATACCAGGCGCATACTCACGCATGGTGAAATCTACACCAGGAATCTGCTTCTTGCCATCGACTGACAGTTTCATCTTGCCTGAAAAGGTGTTAATGTCCAGCTTGAAAGGCTGGCAAATCACCTCGTCAACTCCTGCTCTCTCAAATTCCTTCTGCAGGAACTTACCTGCCTTATTAGCACCGTTCTTGGCATAGCCTCTACCTTGATACTTGGCAGAACTTAGTTCTTTCACTACTCGTCTGTAATGTGACAGATCTTGTCCGTACAATTGTACAGTGACTAATGCTAACAGCAGTAACAGTGTTTTTTTCATATGCTTCGTTTTTATGCTTATACAGCAGTTTTTTTCTCTCCCAGTACACACCAGCGGATGATAGGTATACGACGAAGTATCTCATACGTCAATGGCGATAGAATGAAGACAGCAACTGTCAAGATGAGATACATCGCCACAGGGGGCAAATTCGTATATGTTTTCATCATATAGCCCAGACTGCCAATAAACAAATAATGAACTATGTAGATGCCGAAACTGGAACGTGTCATATAGCTGGCAAAGCTACCTGTATAGTTAAAGCAGGCGCTGAACCATCCCATCATTGCCAAGCACATCAGCCAACCGTAAATGCAGTTAAGCGGACTGCCTAGATATTGAGGCGATGTGTTATTCTCACCAAAGGTGGTAACAATTAATATGATGCCACTCAATACAGCACATACCATCAATGGAAACCAAGCTTTAGTAATTATCTCCTGCACCTCGTCGTGCGAGAATATGAAATAGCCCAGCAGGAACGGCACCACATAGAAGAAGGGCTTGTACAAGTTCCAAAGACCGTCGGCAGTTTCTGGGCGTGGCTCTGTGATGAGTGTCTGCTCGCCCAGCCAGAAAAACACACCCAAGAGCACGATGCCTGCTATTCCTATCTTACCGCACCAATTCCAAAACTTGTCCTCTTTATCAAGTGCACGCACCAGTAGTAACGCCAAACAAAACAGCCACAAAACTTGTATGAACCAAAGAGGTCCTATGCCGGAAAAGGCCATAATAAAATACTTTGCTATAGCCGGGAGTCCTTCGAATACGCCTAACCTTGCAGCTACGGCAGTGTTGAAATAACCTATTATCCAATGGAAAACAAGTAGACCTATGGTGCTTGGTACCAGTAGTTTTCTTGTGCGTGCTTTGAACCAAGTTTTGCCGTCTATTTTATCTAAAGCATACTTGGAACTTACACCTGCTAAAAGAAACAGTAATGGCATAAACCACGGGTAGAGGATATACATCACTACATCCTGATATTGCGGATACTCAGGGTATTCACCAAAACCGCCTATACCGCCAAACACTCCTTTGTTGTTATAAAAGTATATCACATGGTAGAATAATACCAATAGCACTGTTACCCAGCGCAAATTATCAATCCAATGTTTTCTCATTGTTTTCATTATTCTATTGTTTTTGCAAATATACAATTATTTATGATAATATATCTTACATTCTCGACTTTTGATCTGTACCAGCACCCGTACCACGGTACTTGCTTTGTGCAGCGTTGAAAGTATAACGTACAGAGAATTTCACCCTCTGCGTATCCATCATGTTGTTCTGACTGATGGTATGACTGCCGAAGTCGCTGTCTACATTTGTCTTGGCAGTGTGAGTCAGGTCATTGCCTTCTATGCGAAGCACAAGGGAGTTGTCTTTCAAGAGTGTCTTTTGCACAGCAGCCGTCAGGTTGAAGAATGCATCCCTCATATAGATGTTTTGCGTGTAACCTTTAGTCTGCATCAATCCTCCCAATTCGAGTTGCCAACCGCCATTCAGTCTGAAGGTGTTGTTCAGCTGCATAACGCCTATTGGTTTGTCGTTGAACTTAGTCTCACGGAAACCTGAAGACGTACGGGGATCTGGAGCATTGATGGTGAGCCACTGCTTCTGGATGCCTAAGGTGTAGCTCATTGTCCATGGGCCAATGGTGTGGTTAATCATACTATATACCACCAGCATACGGAACGGAGTATCGATATTGCGGGGCTTCACCAGTATCACACCTTCATCATTGTAAGGTGATGACCAGGTCATTATTGGATCATTGGTGCGTGAATAGTTCACCATGAAAGTTAGGAACTTCCATACGGCAGTGGCACTCACGTTGTGAATCAACTCAGGCTGTAGCTGGGCATTGCCGCTCTGCAGCAGGGAACGGTTGTCATAACTGATGGCACTTGACAATTGCGCAGAGTTGGGGCGACGTGTCCTTGCACTATAATTGAGCATCAGCTGTACTTTTCCCATCC
>JAEEOD010000315.1 GCA_016284115.1 Bacteroidaceae bacterium | reverse complement strand
TTGCATGTTCCAACGTGTCTTGATAACTGCTATCATTAAAGGACTTAATACCATTATACGACTGAATAAGAACATCCACCACATGATTTACAATGAAGTAATCGTCTGGTATATCATTGGCTAGGGACAGCTCTAGCCATTTCAATGTCTGCACGGGGTCTTTAATGGCATAGCCTGCCAAAAACTCTATAAAGGCCGTCACCTTGTGTTTACTTAATGGCGAAGCCACAAATGCTTCAGCAGCTTTCTTTTGGTAATCATCGTCCCATTTGTCTGCATGATGGAACAGATTATCACATACCTCACCCATTTGGGGTGAATCATATTGTGGCTCCATAAAATGAAGGACGTAACAGATGGCATCTTCATTCATCTTGGCATCAAGAGTACACAAGAAGTTCAGCAATGAAATCCTTGCATCCTCACTTACGTCACACATCTTATCAAGAAGTACCTTAATCCGCCCGTCCCTATTATTATGCGACCATGCCAACCATAAAACAACCACCTGTTCACGATAACACTCTGGGCACTCTGCCGCATGACTGAAAAACTCTATCAAATCATCGACAGCATAATTAACAAAATACACAAGCGGATTATAGTTATGTACAGGCAATGCCATAAGTCTGGGATTAAAGTCATGCATCAGATTCTTGAACAGCTCAACATTTCTTTTCTTATCCAAGAGATTCAGCGCCGCCATATTCAGGAGCACCGCTGCCCTGGTATATACAGAGGCAGTACCAGCAATCTTTTCTATCGTGCTAAATATCTCCTCCTTATATTTTTCCTCACGGGCACATTCCACCACCAAGTAACCTGCATTACCCCTCGATTGGTTGATGCCCACAGTTTGCACATCTTTTTCATCTTTATGTCGGTCCTCCTCTGGTTCTTTAGCATAGAGTAGCGCATCGCAGAACAACTTAAAGACAAGCTCAGGCACATGATCCATCTTTGGTATATCATTCAATGCAAACAGTAGTGAATGTAGACTGAAACCTCTTATGGTTGAGTTTACATCATTCCCTATCACAACAAGGATACGCTCTAATACGTGCAAGGCATCATCCAACCTCCCGGCATCTAACAATCCTTGCATACCAGCCTGAGGATAATCCAGAAGCACGCGATTGTCGTCAAGCACAGTATCTATCAGGCCTATATACTTATCTGGTTCTTTTGCCACCACAGCCCTAAACAAATGACACTGTCCTGTCAGCGATGGCGTATTCCAGTCAATCGGGTCATTCGTATAAGTCCGCATTGACTTGTGCCATGTCTCTGGACTCATTTTCATACCCTGATCTTCTCGTAACGATGTCCATCCCGTATGCGTAGTCGTACTAGATGGTTTTTCGTTTTTCAGACGCGCTTCTTTGAATTTTCGTTCTATTCTTTGTTTTTCCTGATAAGCCGTCCATGATAACTTTCTCAGTTCCTCTTTGGGTATAGAATAAAAAGCTTTACCCTTATGTAAATCTATATCAAAAAGAGGATGCCCCCATTGCAACCTCATCTGTATAGCATCCTTAAACAAGATGTGCTCTCCCTTGTCGTCGATAGACAATATACGATTGATGATAGCCTTCTTTTGCTCATCATTCCAATGACGATACGCCACTTTCAAAGCCTCAACCGCTTGATACTCCACCCAACTTGGAGCATTCGCCAAAACAGAGCGATTGACTATAATATCATAGATATTATCCTTGAACTTTTCTGGATATTTTGTATACATATACAAAGCAATGAATACAAAGCCCTCATGTTTGCTTTGACTAAATTCTGATATATATTGTCTGATTTTCTCTTCGTCAACATCCTTCATAAAATGGTCTATTAGGATGTTTGCTGCGTCTTCTATAAAGTTTGATGTGAAATGCCCACCCATGGTACGCTGAAAACTAAAGAATTCAGTCGAATTAAAAATCTCACTACCCTCAAGTTCAAATTTGGTATTATCATACACAATCGTTAAGATATCCACCAATAGTTGAATGCCTTTGTTGTGGTGATGCTTAAGCAATTCTTCGTACAAATACTCTTCCTCATGGTTGGTACCAATCCTGTGAACATATTGGGATTCTTTTGCCTGCAACTGCAACCTAACATTTTCTTTCAGTTCCTGACACACGAAGTCAGGATTCCCCTTCATAATATTCTTAAGAAGGTGTACATGTTCCAGCGGTAGTCTGTTCTTTACAAGCTTATTATAGAACATAATAAGTTTATCACTACCACAATCTAAATTATAATGTTGAAATATATGACTCAGATACTTGCTGTCCTCTCCATTCCCATAATCAAGTGAGGCGTCTAACTTGTCCAACACTACATTGGCATGACGCCAAAGAGCCCTTTCACACATTAGAATTACTTTCTCTTTGTAGACCTTGCTTAAGCCTTTCCATCCGCCTTTACTTTCTATGATTTCCCAGATGGCATCAAACCAATTAGGCATATATACAGACTCAAACACCACATCCATATATACCTTATCTTGAAATATCTTCCTCGATATAATTTTTTTTTCTTCTTCCAATGGCGTTTCAAAGTACGCCATATTACTCAATGCAAGCGATTTCAGATGATAACGATACAACTCTTTACCATCATCGTCTTTTGCATATAGCAATTGATCTATAACATGGATATACTCTCTGCGGTCCTGATCTCGCAGGAATGTCAGAATACTCTTTACCGCAGCTCTCGAGAACAGCCCCTGGTGTTGTCCTTTAAGCACTTCAAGTAAATCACGTCCCTGTTCTGTGAACCGACGTGCATACACATAATCGAACAATGTTTGATGGAAGAACTGAATCTGATTGCTCTT
>JAEEOD010000314.1 GCA_016284115.1 Bacteroidaceae bacterium | reverse complement strand
CAGGTGAAACCGCGGTTGCACTTCGGTTTCACCCTCCCACGGATGTCATCTCCCTATTCCTCAATACGCAAAAGATGCCTGATTGAAGAGTGATTAGGCTCTAATCACTCCGCAAAAGCCTATCTTTTGTCCACCCAAAGAGAGGGGGTCGTTATGCGATTGTGGTGAAACCGGAATGAAACCGCGGTTTCACCACTATGATATTGAAGCCCTTGTATTTATGAGAGGTGAAACCGGTGAAACCGAATTACGGCATTTTCTAGAGTGACGAAAGTGAAACTGAAGTGACAGTGCAGTTTCACCTGCAAGCACCTGATATTCCACAGGTTGCAGAGTGTGAAACTGGTGATACTGATTATCGCCATTTCCAAAATGGAGTTCAACTTGGAAAGCAGAGTTACTTGTATCAGAAAGGCCGTAACGGGTTATAATTATTGACAATTCAAGTTTCGCTCGCTTTCACTCAAGATCTTTGGAGTTAAGGAGTTTAGACATTTTATTCTTACAAAAGCCACACAGATCTTTCTTGTTTCTGAAGTCGGCATGCCCTTTGGCGTCTTTCATTAGGCAATGCGAACTGTCCTTCGGGCAATGAGGATAGGCATAATACGTGTGGATGAACTCATGAGTTGCCACCTTCCACAAATCACTTTTATTATGCTTCAACCGATGGTCAGAAACCACACAGGCATGATTACTTGAAATGCTGCAACCAAGAACGCCCCAGTCCTTTACCCTGTTCTTATTTCGCATACAAATATCACGATGGGTAACGCCAACGTAGATGTTGTGTTTGTCGGCTTTGCCCTTCATATCAGCAATCACTCTGTCTATCCTGTACTTTGTCTTAGTCTCCCCCAAGAAAGAATCAGAAAGAGGCTTGTTAGGCAGTACCACTACTCGGAATGTCTCATCCAGAATATCCCCAAGATGCTTATCAAGTTCAGCTTTCAATCGCTCAGCTTCTTTCTGGGTGAAATTGTCGTATGGTTGCAGATAGACAGTTGTCTGAGGGCGGCCTTCATCCTTCTGCTCCAACTGCGGTTCAGGCCGCAATCCATAGAGCAGATAAACGATGATGCACCCGACAACAACGCCAATCAGCAAAATCCAAAGTATCCTCTTCATTCCTGCAATATAAATTGCTATTTATCTGACCCTTCGTTAAGTAATGACCGATGCTGTATCATCCACTCCACGATGTCATGGAACAACACCCCAGCCATGCCGCCACCGCTTGCAGGCAGTCCGAGTTTGTTCAGACTCACGATGATGCTGTACTTCGGCTTGTTGGCAGGGAAGTAACCGCAAAAAGACAGCAGATATTCATCCACAGAAGAATCTTCTCCGAACTCATAGACCTGGACTTGCGATGTGCCCGTCTTGCCTGCCACCTTGACAAACGGAGAACCAGCCTTTTTCCCGAGGCCTTGGCTTACCACATGTTCCAACGCCACTTGCATGCTGTCGATATTCGCCTTGCTGGCAATCTGCGGGTTAATGATTTCCACCTTACCGGTTTTCAACGTAGGCTTCACCATTTTACCTTCATTGGCTATCGCATTATAGAAGGTCAACATCTGAATAGGAGCCATCTTTCGCTCATAACCTACAGCACTCCACCATAATTTCCAATTACTCCAGTCGCCATCCTTTGGTGAACTATAGATTGATGGTTTCAACCCGTTGATTCCCTCGATGCTGTCAGGCTGGCCAAAGCTCATCTTATCCAACAAATCGAAGAACTGCTGCTGATTGTCATGAAACGCTTTGTCAACTGCCTGCCCCATGCCAATATTGGAACTTACAGCCAACACGCGTTCAAGAGAAATCTTGCCATACCCTCCGCGCCGCCAGTTGTGGTCTCTCATCAACTGTCCTTCGTCCACAGGCCATACGCCACCTGCCGTTTCCACCTCATCGCTCAGTTTCATCTTTCCTGTTTCAAGTACGGCAAGCAGGGAAGCTGCCTTTGCCACAGATCCCTGTTCCTGCTGATAGGCAAAATTCTCACAAGGTTGGAAAGTTCCGTCAAACTTACGTTCCCTTCCCACCATGGCCAGTATCTCACCCGTCTCCACTTCCATCACGATGGCCTGTCCCTGCAGACCGTCTATCAGGGTCAGTTCGGCATTGAGCAGCGAGTCGGCTACTGCTTGCAGCTCTGGTATAATCGTTGAATCGCCCATCCTTTTCCCCGTCCTGACCGTTTGAGGAGACGTGGCCCAATAGACGCCTAAGCCAACGGCTATGCCTACCGCGACGACGGTCAGCATGACGAACAGCCAACGGTTTCGTTGTCTTTTCTTTCTCTCAACACCTAATACCTGAAAATCATCATTCCTCATCGTCAAGCACCTCCTTTCCGTTTTTCTCCATGTAAGCCTTCAGTTGCTTCAATGCTTCCCGTGAGGCAGAAAGCACAAAAGCCTCATTCAACGCCATATCAGCCATCACCAGTTGCTGACGAGTCACGCTCACCTTGTAAATATAGTCACGGTTTACAATCAGCGACTTTCCTATACGCAGGAATATCGAAGCCGCCGACCCCAGTTGCCGCTCCATCACCTGTTGGCAATGTGCCAGGTTCATCGTAAACACCTGTTCCGTCTTGTCGTGCAGCACAAACGTGGAATAGTTGCCGTCCGAAGCAACATACACCACCCGTGCCGGCACGATCCGCACCAGTTCATTGCTGTTAGATATGATTAGAACTTTACTACCCATTCAGTATTATATCTTTTCGAAAAGAATGCCTCAACGTTTTCACAGTGCAAATATACTCCATTCCCTCATTCCCCTCCAAACATTTCCCTGCTATTTGTACGAAATCCCAGTTTGGCTGTATGAAATGAATGCCTGTCAGGCTTCCTTTATTATCCACCTGAAGATGGTGTTAGGTTGTAAAAAGATGTGAGACAAACTATGCGAGGTAATTGTGCAGTTTCTATCTGCACAATTGCATTTTTATTCATTTGTATAGTTTGTATCTGCTCAAAGTCTGGTAATGCCATGCTCTGCCAATATACTATTTTTAGTTAAAAACACCTTGTAGGGTGGCAGGCTGCCACCTTACAGGTGCAAATATACGTTTTTTTCTTGGACTAACGGCATTTCATCTCATTTTTTTCAAAAAAGTAGTCAAAAAGGTGGTAATGCTACCACCTTCTTGCCAACATTATCACAATATCCGTCTATGTTTGCCACCATCCGCTATGCCGTAGCAGCAGTGCCATTTCTTTGAATCAAAAACCTGTCCCGATGATTCCTTATTGGATTCTCTTAATAGTTTACTTTGTGAGAATCTTCCTCATGTTCGACATTGGTTGTAGGTAAACACACAGGTATTGAGAATGATAACTTATTTACATTCTCTTCTGAATTCTTAATATTCAAATTCGCTCCAATTTTTAAAACAGGAACACTTACCCCTAAACCACCTCCTCCTGTTTGATCATTTGTTACAATTACGCCTATTTCAAAATTTATATCTTGTATATACCGCTCGGAAGGATAATGTCCTGTTCCAGCTTTAGGAACATAGCGCTTATCGCTACTCCCTATTTGCAAACTGGGATTAATAATAATCCCTAGCTCACATTCTTTTTTTTGCACTTCTTTGACACCCATCGAAATCTGAGTGATCGCTTCTACTATAAAATCTTTTATATCCATTTGCCATTAATTAACAATATTATTAAGCATGATAAATTAAAAAAACTTCTTGAGGGCACGTTCAAGTTAAGAATTGGGCTACATACCAAATACGTGATGCCATAGTCTCATTGCCCCATTACTCGCTCTATTGTTCGTTTCCACTCAACAACTCGTCTGTATTTTCCACCCTGTAAGGTGGTGTTTGGTTGTAGGTGTTGCATAGTTATTTCTTAAAACGACAAAATGCGTCCATTAACTTGTCTTTTATAGTTGTTGAGCTATCTCTTTCATATATCATCGACATATTATTTGCATTAATCCATTTGACAAACTCATCATAAGTGTATTTCCACAAATATGAGCTTTCTCCAATGTGAAAGTACTCGAGAAATAAAATAATGCGCTCAATAGGATGTGGATGTGAAAAAGAAATTTCTGTATCTTTAGGGTCACTCGTACTCATTATCAGTATATTTTCTAAAAAAGCTCCTAAGATAATTTGATTCTTGTCCAAATGAATATAGTTTGAACACATTTCTTTAACCACATCCATAGCGAACAAATCTGCCTTCCGTTCTTTTTCTATTTGCAACATGGAATCATCGTCATACTTAACATGACCGAATTCATGATACAATGCAAAGGCTAAGGCATTTATTGTCAAAGTAACTGCAGCGCTATCTGTATTTTCATTTAAGAATTCTACTTTATCCAAAAATGATTCTTTCACATCATAGGTTTCAATATTTAAATCGTCATTAGTTATCAAAGTAAAGATTCTATTTTCAAAACTACACGATAAATTATACGCTTGACTGAAATTTTTACAAATATTGAATAGTGTTTCAATATTGCCAACTCCTAGAATGATGTGGCAATTCTCTTTACTTCCTTTAGAATTACCATCTTCAGTTATTTGAACTGTAAATTTTCCTTGATGTCTACTTCTTGTTTCTTTTACTATATCATCAATTATGGGATTCTCACATATAAAATGAGAAACTATCGCTTTTAACTGTTCCTTTTTCTTTTCTTTATGTCTTGTTATCATAACCTAGTTTTACATTTTTGTACAAACGATTCTCAATCCAACATAATACAGTTGATAAATACCAGCGTTTGTCCATCTTGACTCTCGTTCAAAAATACGGCATTCAGTTACATTACTTTCAACACCACCACCACGACAGACCACAGGAATAAATTCTGCTTGAGGGTCATATTCTGAACACAAAGGATCTTGTTGCGGTGAAGCATTATAATCTACAAGATAGTCTTGACACCATTCTATCACATTTCCACTCATATCATATATCCCCAGTTCGTTAGGTCTTTTCATTCCTACTTCATGTGTGTCACTGCTATTACTTTTACACCATGCTACATCGTCATAGTTATTGCTTCCTGAGAATAAAAAATTATTTGATTTGTTGCCACCCTTTGCTGCAAATTCCCACTCTGCTTCTGTTGGCAACCTAAAAGTCTTCCCTGACATTGAACTTAGTTTTTCAACAAATTGTTTTGCTTCAGCCCATGTTACTCTTTCTACTGGTAATTTTGCGCCAATATGAAGAGAAGGATTATATCCCATAACTTTTTCCCATTCTTCTTGGGTAACTTCATATTTTCCGATATAAAATGGAGATAACACCACTCTATGAACAGGACTATGCGAACTATTACCATCACCATAACCCATTTTAAACGTTCCTCCTTTTACGTATACCATATTATTAACAATATTGTCAATAATTATTTGCGTGTTCCTTTTTTGATATAAATGATATCCTAAAAAACTCCCAAGAATCAAAACAGCAAAGATAATCATAGGAATATAAGAAGGTTTTTCTTTCTTATTAAGGACTTCGTGCTTTCTTTCTT
>JAEEOD010000313.1 GCA_016284115.1 Bacteroidaceae bacterium | reverse complement strand
CTGTATGTTGTTGACGCATTCTGCGGTGCTAACGTTTAAACCCGTTTGGCCGTTCGCTTCATCGTTGAGGTAGCTTGGCAGGCTCACTTCGTAAAGAACATGTTCATCCAGCCAACCGCTGAAGAATTGGAAAACTTCGAGCCAAACTTCGTTATCTACAATGCTTCTAAGGCTAAGGTTGAGAACTTCGAGGCACTGGGTATGCGCTCAGAGACTTGCGCTGCTTTCAATGTGAAGAGCCGTGAGCAGGTTATCCTGAATACTTGGTATGGTGGTGAGATGAAGAAGGGTATCTTCTCAATGATGAACTACTACCTGCCTCTGCAAGGCATCGCTTCTATGCACTGCTCAGCTAACACTGATATGGAAGGTAAGAACACCGCCATCTTCTTCGGTCTTTCTGGTACAGGTAAGACCACTCTGTCAACCGATCCTAAGCGTTTGCTGATTGGTGACGACGAGCACGGTTGGGACGACAATGGCGTGTTCAACTTCGAAGGTGGTTGCTATGCTAAGGTTATCAAGCTCGACAAGGAGTCTGAGCCAGATATCTATAATGCTATCAAGCGCGATGCACTGTTGGAGAATGTAACTGTTGACGCTAACGGCGTTATCGACTTCAACGACAAGAGCGTTACCGAGAATACTCGCGTATCTTATCCTATCGAGCACATCACCAACATCGTTAAGAAGGTGAACGGTAAGAGTGCTGGTCCAGCTGCTAAGCAGGTTATCTTCCTGTCAGCTGATGCATTCGGTGTATTGCCTCCAGTATCTATCCTGACTCCAGAGCAGACTAAGTATTACTTCCTGAGTGGTTTCACTGCTAAGTTAGCAGGTACAGAGCGTGGTATCACCGAGCCTACTCCTACTTTCTCAGCTTGCTTCGGCCAGGCATTCCTGGAGTTGCACCCAACCAAGTACGGTGAGGAGCTGGTTAAGCGTATGGAGAAGAGCGGTGCTAAGGCATATTTGGTGAATACAGGCTGGAACGGTACCGGCAAGCGTATCTCTATCAAGGATACTCGTGGTATCATCGACGCTATCCTGAACGGTGCTATCAACAAGGCTCCTACCAAGAAGATTCCTTACTTCGGTCTGGAAGTTCCAACACAGCTCGACGGTGTAGCTTGGGGTATTCTTGATCCTCGCGATACTTATCAGAATCGCGCTGAGTGGGAAGAGAAAGCTAAGGACTTGGCTGCTCGCTTCATCAAGAACTTCGACAAGTACACTACCAACGAGGCTGGTAAGGCTCTGGTAGCTGCTGGTCCTCAGCTCTAATAAAGAGTTTGGTTAATAATCATAACGAAGGGTGAACCGATTGGTTCACCCTTTTTATTTGGTCATAACTTCAAATTATAGCTTAATTATGATTTAGCTTCCATAGCAGCTGCTTGGAAAACCTCAATGCCAAGTTTGTCCTCCAACTCGGAAATAGTTTTGAACATTGACATAAAAAACTATCCGAATCAAAAACTCCAATATTAAGTAGGAACTGGCGACATTGGTTCAGTTTTACCAATTCACGTATGCTCATATCATTTGAGCCTAAAGGTAAAAATATCTCATCAAGGTTGTCAGCATAAGGAATATCTAAAATGAGTCTTTCCAACTGTTCTGCTTCATTGATGGTATCTTCAATGGCCTCGCTTACTCTCTTAATATAGAAGAATTCTTGAAGATCATCATAGTTTTCTATAAAGATATTCTATAAATAATCTAAATCATTCCATTGTTAAAATAATGTAGCCAATTCATTGTTTGGCTTGTTCATATCACGCACAGCCCACAAAAATAAAGAATAAGCCTTGAGATAGGAATATTAATGGTAAGGAAACTTTTTCATGTTATGAATGAATTTTAAAAGATTAGACACTTATTGTTTATTGGCAGTAAAGTACGATGTTATTTCCAATCTCCAATTGTTTGTCTGTCTTTTTGCCACAAGGCGAGGAAGTATTTGTGGATAGAGTACCCATATAAAAAGAGCCCCTGCCATCATTGATGACGACAGTGGCTCTTGGAAATATATAGTAATTGTTGGGTCGTTAGTGCGTTACTACATAGCTTTCTTTTTGATGTAGATTGCTATCTGCGTGCAAATTTCTGACTAAGTTTGTGTGATTCCAAATGTTATTCGAATTAATCTATTAATGTTATGATACCGATAATCAGTAGGATAATGAATAATTTAATGAATCACATAAATTAATTCATATTATCCATTCAAGAATGTAAAATGAACGTTTTCCCCGTTGATTAATTGACTATTATTTACTTAAATAGTTGCTGACTGTGCCATTACACAATCCGATAATCGGAGCCACGCATTTCGCCAATAGGTTGTTGCGTAGGGTGCCGAAATAGCCCTTCTTTTGTAGTAATGATACGTATTTGCAGAATTGTATGTTATTGTTGCTAGTGGTTGGATAGCACCATGATAGAAGTTCCTCGGGATTGTTTAGCTGTATATCCTTGATATATTCTATCAGTTCATCGCGTTTGATGACAATTTCCCTTTCAGGCATATGTGCCCCAGGGGATACCTTCTTGCCATTCCAGCTATCGTATGTAGTATTTGCTAGTCTAACGATTTTGTTCACAAAGTTATTCACTGCTATCTGCTCGTCAGTCTGCTGTGGCATTTCCTCTCCTGCTGTACTTCCGCATGCATGTAGCCGATCTATTTCTCTATATGCTAGTGTGGTGAAGGTGGCGAAGCTAAAGAATGCTTCAAGGTCATCTGTCGTCAGTTTGTCACGCATTTCATCGATGTAGAGGCCTACATATTTTTCGTCAATTAATATGCGTCTCTCGCCTTGCTTCTTCAATTGTACGCTCAGTAAAGCGTATTTCCATTCGGCACCATCAATCTTGAGCAAGTCTTCGAAATGCAAATCTTCCAGTTCGTGGCGTGCATCGAGACAATCGTCATTGAGCATGCCTGTATCGATATAGTCGGCTCTCAGAAAGCCAGATTTCATCAGTTCCTCCAGCACCATCTTGATACGCTGATAGCAGTCCTTTTCACGTAAAACGCTTTGGTGGCGTCTTATCCATGTCTCATGTATCTTGTGGGCTTCTTTTGCTTTTAAAGAACCAGCCAGCAAGCGGTGGAAGTAGCTGGTATAATTCTCTTTTTTCGTGCGTGGAGGTATGGTGGTAATTGTATCCATGGATAATCAATTGTTTTGTCCATTTGGCGGTGCAAAGATACAAAAATTAACGAATGCACGCACTAACGCGCTAACATTTCTTGTTTTTTTTGAAAAGGGATGTAGGGGGAGTAGGAGATGACTGGATAACAATCTATATATAATACCTAAATAATTAGATAATTATGATTAGCTTAATTAAAAACTAAGAATAAACCTAATGGTACATGCATGTGTGTTTGAAAAATGAAAATGTTAGCGCGTTAGCACGTGAGCACATCAGCTGAATTGCATAAATACTTGTATATACATCATGTATTATCTGTTCTAAAACCAGCTTCTTTACTACGGTCAGTTTAGAGGAAGTAAAAGGTCGTTTTGCCCGTAGTAAACCACCCATCAGGCGCAGCTAAGCGAAAAAGAGCTGAAATTAGAACAATTACAGCTCTTTTTTATGCAATTTTATACAAAAATGTATTGTATAAACTCTTGCCTCAAATAACTATCTTGAAACGGGTATATCCATCGGGATAAGTGCGGAGGGAGAAGGTGCAATCATGTTTGATGAGCACTTCACGAATAAACATAAGACCTATACCTTGCCCGTTAGGTTTAGTAGAAAAGAATGGAGAGAATAGTTTTTTCTCATCTTCAGGGTTAATGCCTTTTCCATTATCGGCTATCTCTATGACGTTTGCTTGTGTTGTTATGATTATTTCTCCATTAGTGTCAATGCTTTCTGCTGCATTCTTGACTATGTTTATCAGTACTTGCTCAAATAGGGTGGGGTCAATGTTTACTTTTGCAGCATCTTCGCACAGGTGCATGCTAATGTTGATGTTTCGATTGGCACAGACACTTTCCATAAAGGATTTACAACTTGAAACTAATTGGTTCAAGTCAACAGATTGCAATTGAGGATCAGGGATTTTCACAACATCGGCAAAGCGAGTAATGAAACGGCTCATACCCATACAACGGTCACTACCTACTGCAATGACCTCACGCAAATCCTCAGTCTCTGGCATCGTTGACAACACATCGTTCACTGTATCGAGAGTTGATGTTACACCAGCAACAGTGTTGTTCACCTCGTGAGCTATCATGCGTATCACTTTCTCATACGCTTTCTTCTCTGCCTTCATTACTTCCTCTGTCAAACTCTCTATCAGTATGAATGGACGAGCAAAACCCCTATCCATGAAACTGAGATGGCTGCAACGATATATCTTGGAATCACTCAGACGAACAGTTTCAGCCTTATCTGATGGAATGTTGACTATCTCTTTAGCCAATGGAGAATTTAGTTGCCTCAAGGGCTGATGCAAGACATGCTCTACATTATCGATTTCAAGGAAACGGATAGCAGCGTTATTCATCATTGTGATGCGCTCATCGAAATCCAACATCACTACCCCCATTGGTGAGGCACTGATAAGTAAGTCTAAGAAACGGTTCTGTTCCTGTATTCGCAGCTTCTCGTCTTTCAGTTGGTCCATCATCTTGTTGAACACCTGTACTATGCGGTCACTCTCTTGTTGTCCTACAGGCTTAAGGCGACTGCTGAAATCCTGTTCGTTCAGCAAGTCCATACCATTGCCTATAACATCCAAAGGCCTTAACACCTTATAGTAAAAATACACAAGGAACAACAAGACCAACACGACTAAGCCTTCCCCTATATAGAACAGAATGTCCTGACGCTGAGAGGCAGAGTAGAACAACAAGACAAGCAGTGCCAGTTGTAAAGCAGCTAATATGTAAAATAAGTGTTTGAGTTTCACACTAAATTATATTTCTCCATCCTTCTATAAAGAGCCTGACGACTCAACCCTAAGGCTGAAGCCATCTGTGACACATTGCCATGGTATTTCTCGTACGCTTTCTTGATGGCAATATATTCCATTTCATCCAATGTCAGGCCATCGGCATCAGCGTTTTGCAGAGAAGAAAGCCCTTGATATTGCTGTTGGAAGTCAGATGCACGCAAAAGATTATTTGAACTCACTAAAATCGTACGTTCCACTAAGTTCTTCAACTCACGTATATTGCCAGGGTATGGCAGAGATGCCAAATAGTCATTGGCTTCCTCTGAAATAGCAACCATAGGCAAGCCATTTGCCTCACATTGTTTTTTGGCAAAGTGAGCTGCTAAAAGTGGAATATCCTCCTTGCGCTCTCTCAATGCTGGCAGATGAATCGTGATAAGGTTGATGCGATAGAACAAATCCTCTCGGAAAGACTTATTCTGTACCATTTGTTGCAAATTTGCATTGGTAGCACTCACTACTCGAACATCCACCTTCTTTGGTTTACTATCGCCCAACGGCTCAAAGGTCTGTTCCTGCAAAACACGCAACAACTTTACTTGACAACTCAGGTCGAGTTCACCAATCTCATCAAGGAAGATGGTACCTTTATCTGCCAACTCAAAGCGTCCCTTTCTGTCAGCTACGGCATCGGTAAAAGCTCCTTTCTTATGTCCAAACATCTCACTTTCAAAGAGGCTCTGTGAAATACCGCCCAAGTTCACCTTTACGAAAGGCTTGCTGGCTCGTTGGCTATTTTTATGGATAGCTTCTGCTATGAGTTCCTTGCCAGTGCCACTTTCACCGGTAATCAGAACAGAGGCGTTGGTATTGGCTATGCGTTGGACAATTGTGAGAACTTCCGCCAAGGCTTTGCTTTCACCAATAATAAAACTACGGTCAAATGCCTTATCATTTGCTTTGGTAGTTTCTTGTTTTTCCGTTAGCTGCAATGCCGTTTCTATGCGTTGCATTAATGCTATATTGTTCCAAGGTTTGGTAACGAAATCAAAAGCACCAGCCTTCATGCCCTCAACAGCAAGACTGATGCTACCCCATGCTGTCATCAGAATCACAGGAACTTCTGGAAGGAACAACTTCACTTGCTTGAGCAAAGTTAGGCCTTCCTCCCCTGTTGTTGAAAGAGAAAAGTTCATGTCCATTAAAATGAGACGCACTTCCTCATTACGGACAATCGTCATCGCCTCTTTGGGTCCTGAGACTGCCTGCACCTCATAGCCAGCCCGTTTCAGCATAAAGCCTAATGAGGTACGTATTGCACTATCATCATCAACAATCAATATCATAGTATTGCAAAATTAACGCATTCAAATGAAACAGCCAAATTATCCTTTGATGATTGCTTCAAAGTCGGCATCAATATTCGTGCCCTTCTCGAAGTCCCAAAGAGTGAGGCTACGCAAGCGGTAGTAGTAATACCAATAATAGAACAATTCGTTGACGTGTTTCTGCCTTGCCTCATCCTTTCGTACTTGGGCATCGTTTAAGTCGAGGGTAGATATTTTACCAATCATGAAAGTCTCCACATTCGTAGCATAACGCTTTTGTGCTATCTGGTCGCTTTCGTCAGCTATGTTCAGTTGTGCCAGCTGATTATTATATTGCTGTACCAATACAAACAGGTTCTGGTTAAACTCCTGCGTTTCTTGCCTTAGTTTGCTTTCCGTTACTTCACGATTACTCTTAGCAACACGCACCTGCCCTTTGCGTCTGCCCCAATCCAGTATTGGAATCTTTACACCCACCTCCACAATTTGGTTCGACTTCAGCCCATCGTAGGCAGAGCGGAATGTATGATCTGTACCTGTCAAACCAACCTGGGCATATAACTGTATTTCTCTCAGGTTGCCTCTTGCTTTTGCCACCTCATAATCTGCTTCCAACTGTCTACGCTGGATATTCTGAGCGAACGAGTTGTTTTGAAGGGCTTTCTGCAATACATCATCATAATAAAGCTCAACAGACGGCGCTGTCTCAGGTACCACAGGTTCCAAGTCCACGTCCTCTCCAATAGCAAGGAAAGAACGCAGCTTAAA
>JAEEOD010000312.1 GCA_016284115.1 Bacteroidaceae bacterium | reverse complement strand
TGAGGCTGCAGTGAAGGTAAGACAGATGGGTTATGCTGGCGCCGATGTTTATCCTTATCAGGAAGACGTCATCCATGTACTCGACAGTCTAGGTTTTGGTCACTCATGCGCCATCGTTCACATCAATTACCTTGCAGAGGAACATGTTGACGGCGTAGATGCCAATACTCCACGAGGATTCTTCCGAGGTGGATGGGGCGATTTAGAGAATGCTGCTATAAATTTCGTCAAGAAACATAACTATCCTCACCTCATGCTTGTGCCCAACGTACTGCCTAATGATGCTACACCTGAAGATGCCGATAAGGTACGCCAACATGTGGCAGCTTTTGCTGACCGATGCGTAAGCGAAGGTATTGATCTTGTAGTGGAGAGCTACGATAATGAGGGATCACTTTGCTATGGCACTGAACGCTTGCAAACTCTCCTGAAAAGGTCTGAGAGATTGGGTGTTGCCTTCGACATTGGCAATTTTACCTTCGCCAAGGAAGATCCTGTAGAGGCATATGAAACGCTAAAGGGCAAAGTGCGCCACGTTCACGTAAAAGATCGTGCCAGCCTTGAAGACATGACGCCTGTTCCTGCAGGAACAGGATGCTCAAAGATATCAACTGTACTGCAAAAAATGAAAGATTCGGGTTATGACGGATGGTACACCATTGAGGTATTTGGCTCTAAACAAATGCTCTCAGATTTAGAGGTAGCCTATCAAAACACCTTCTCCTACCTCAATCCCGATGCTTCATCAAAGAAATAAAAAAAACACAGAATTGTATTAAATACATTCTCTACCATACAAATGCCCCGCATTAGCAGGGCATTGTTTTCAAATAACCATTTCCAGCTCGATCTCATCATGAATGGAAATTCCATTGTAGCCAAAAAGAGGAATGGAGGGTTTGAGTTTTCTGGCTTTATCGACTGCATTATAATGAATTTTTACGATTTCAAAACCTCGTTTCTGGTAAAAAAGGAGGGAGGACAGGTTGTCATTAGTGGTGATAAGCCAAATTCTTGAACAGCCAAATATCTTCGCCTTGGCTATTGCCTGACCCAACAATGCAGAACCCACACCCTTATTCTCTTGCATACTATCTAGCGAAAGAATTTCCATCTCTTGGTGGACAATGCGATAAGTAATCAAACCAACAATATCATCATAATCAAATGCATACCACCCATCAACAGTACTCATGTCAATAACTTCTCCATGTATTACCATCTGTAAAGAAAACCATTGACGTACAATAAAAGCATCAATGGTTGTACGATTATCTTGGTCAATAGGCAGTATAATCATACGCAACATTAGTATACTTCCAATGCACCTATGATTTCATACACAGATTTAAAACCATGTCGATCAAGGTATTGGTTGATTCCATCTACCACCTTAACAGTAATGGCAGGATCTATGAAGTTGGCAGTGCCCAACTCGACAGCTGTAGCACCAGCCAACATGAACTCAATGGCATCGGTGGCATTCATGATACCTCCCAAACCTACTACAGGGATTTTGACAGCCTTGGCCACCTGCCATACCATGCGAAGGGCTATAGGTTTGACACAAGGTCCTGACAATCCACCTGTTATAGTAGAAAGCAAAGGCTTACGTCGCTCGGCATCGATGGCCATGCCCAACATGGTATTGATGAGCGATACACTATCAGCTCCGGCACCTTCTACAGCTTTTGCAATCTCGGTGATGTCTGTTACATTGGGCGTGAGCTTAACTACCAAGGTCTTATGATAGGCCATGCGCACTGCCGAAACCACGTCAGCTGCAGCCTCAGGATGTACACCAAAGGTCATGCCACCATGCTTGACATTGGGGCATGAGATGTTCAGCTCGATAGCTGGGATATTGTCGAGCTCATTAATTATGGCAGCAGTCTCGCTATAATCTTCTACAGACGAGCCAGATACATTGACAATTACATTGGTATTAAGATCTTTAAGGCGTGGATAGATTTGCTCCACGAAATAATGGACACCCTTATTTTGCAAGCCCACAGCATTGAGCATACCCATAGGAGTTTCTGCCATACGAGGATAAGGATTACCCTCGCGAGGATACAAGGTAGTGCCCTTCACAATAAAGCCTCCTAAACGTGTAAGGTCAATAAAATCAGCGAATTCCTCTCCATAGCCGAATGTACCGGAAGCTGTAAGCACTGGATTCTTCAGCTTCAAAGCTCCTATATTTACACTTAAATCTGCCATAACAAGTCGTTGATATTAAATACTGGACCTTCTTTACATACACATACATTGCCTGAGGTGGTATTCTCTACACAACAGAGACAAGCTCCTAAGCCACAGGCCATTTTGTTTTCAAGCGATACCTCGCAAGTGATGCCGTTTGCTTTTGCATATTTCGCCACAGACACCATCATTGGTTTAGGACCACAGCAATAGATACGGTCAAAGTGTTGACTTCTCAAGATAGAATGCTGAGTGACAAAGCCTTTTTCACCATGACTTCCATCTTCAGTGGTGGTATATACATCACCATATTTACTGAATTCATTGAGTTGTAACAACATGGAAGCTGTACGAGCTCCGAGAAGAAAGGCAGGGCGAATGTCTTCCATCATGAGCTGCTTGCCAAAAAACAACATAGGTGCTATGCCTGCACCTCCACCTACCAACAACAACTTCTCGGCAGGACGCAAAGGCATAGCAAAACCATTGCCCAAGGGCAATAGTACATTCACGATAGCACCCAGTTCAAGGGTAGCTAAACGCTTGGTTCCTTCACCTACGAGCTGTATGAGGAACCATATGCTATTTTGTTGTCTATCAACGAAATTGATGGAAATTGGGCGACGCAAGAAAGTATTAGGTGCATTATCCACACGAATCTCTGCAAACTGCCCTGGGAGCATGTCAGGCAATGGTTCGTCTCCCTGTAATTTCAGCAAAGCGAAGTTGGGAGCAAGGCGCTCATTTGCTACTACCTTAAGGTCTAATAGGTACTTCTTCATAATACATTTTTATATTATGAAGACAAAGTTAAGGAAAATCGAGAGCAGAACAAAATAAGCTTGCTTATTTTTAATGTCGAAGTGGAATAAGTTATCTAAAGTTAGTAATTTAATTCGGGAAAGCCTATTATTTATTTAGGAGTAAATGTCTCATAAGTGCCATCATCAAAGAAAATTCTTATTTCAACAATCTTCCTGATAGGCCTTTCTTTGTACATAATTTCCTGTTTTACAATGGTGTTATCATCAATTTTAGGCGATTCCAACGCATTTTCCTTGCGATTTTTGGCTTCAGCCGTACTCTTAGTGGTATTTAGCGGATTGTCGCCAAAGAGAGTGCCCATAAACATGGAATCGGGATCATCCTTCACTAAAGTACCTTCACCTGTGAGTAACCAGTTGAGGTCAATGTCAGGATAGGTCTCGTGCAGGCGCAACATTACTTCGGCACTGGGGTATTTGTTCCTTCCACTCAGGATGTGGGAGATGGTAGCAGGCGCTACTCCAATTTTGTCAGCAAAGGAGCCTGGCGTAAGATTCACACGCTCCAAAATAAGCTTCAGTCGGTCGATTATCGTCATCATTTTGGAAAACTACAATTGTAAACGTTATTATTAATGCTACAAATATAGACTATTAATATTACAATTGCAAATATTTCGTTATTAAAGTAACTTTTATTATTATACATCATCATTATTATAAAAGCATATGCTATAACTGTGGGTAATTAAATAAAAGAGCATTTATGACTTATAATCATGTTTAGTAAAATTCTATATATTACTGACATTTAATTATTTTCGTTACCATATAATAACCATTACATGGTACTTAATACAATAATAGACCTACGTTCACCCCTATTACAATTGTTTAGTTTAACAAATAAATATAAAATACTGATAAATAGGCATATAAGTTAAACGTGCCATCATTTTAAAAGCATTACAGATGTAGGAGACACTAAGATTTGTTTACGATACTACAATAGAATTGATAGTTGTAAAACTATTGAATGCGTACGTGGATACTGGAAAATCGCCATTACAATAGTAGAGATATAATTGTAGCTTGTATTATAGTAAATGCAAATGGGTGTTAAAAGGAAAATTATCACTCTTGTAGTGTTTCAAAAGTGTATAATTATATTAATACAGACCTTTCCTTTTAGTTAATTTAAAAATGCCGATGAAATGGCTAAAATAATTTTAGAAACCTCTCACCTATTACACGAAATTTCACGATTCTCGTAAAGGTTTTTGTATTAATGTAGAATTTTGAAGATTAACTCACGTAACAAATTGGCTTCATCCACTGAATTGTTGTCGATGCCTTTGGAACGAGCATCTGTGATGCGAATTTCGTGGAGAATCTGCATTGCCTTCAAACCAGTGTATTTGCCCATGGCAGAAACATACTCCTTGGCAGCCCAAGGCGATTTTAAGCCTAAGAATGATGCCACCCCTGCCTCACTCTTTTCTGGTGAATAATACGCAATAAAGAGATTGGAATAGAAGTTGAATAATAACGCTAAGGTCATCTGTATGGGGTTAGTCTTAGGGTTTTCGGCAAAATACTTGATGATGCGATTGGCCTTCATCACATCTTTTTCGACGATGGCACTGCGCAACTCAAACACATTATAGTCCTTGCTGATGCCTATGTTACGTTCTATCTGTTCCGGTGTTACTCGCTTCAGTTCTTTGGGCTGGGTAATAATCAACTTGTTTAACTCGCCCGTCATGCGCCCTAAGTCTGCCCCCACGAAATCGGCCATCATCTGTGTGGCCTTGGGGTCCATCTCAAAGCCTTTTTGTTGCATATAGTTATTGATGAATAGAGGCAATTGGTAGTCTTTCAATTTTTTAGAATCAAATACAACGGCTTCTTTAGCCACCTCTGCCACCCACTTCTTACGACGGTCGATATTGCCGTTCTTGTGACAGATAACCAAAATCGTAGATTTCAACGGCTTTTGAGCATAAAAAGCCAATTCATCCATATTTTTGACATTCTGTGCTTCTTTCACCACCACCACTTGGTATTCAGACATCATGGGATACCGTTTCGCAGCATTGATGATAGTGGCAATATCTACGTCGGAACCATATATTATTGTAAGATTGAATTCTTTCTCGGTGTCAGTCAGTACATGATCAATAATGTAATTGGAAATTTCGTCGATATAATACCCTTCTTCACCCATCAGCAAATAAATAGGTGCATAATGTTTAGCCTTGAGGCTAGCCATGATATCGTCGAAAGAGAGTTCCTGCTTAGCCATATGCTTACCATTCAAATTTCAGGTGTTTAACCGTCTTCTTTTCTTCGATAATCATACGCAATGCCTCGATGCCAATCTCCACGTGCTCATGTACAAAATTGGAGGTCACCTTTTTATCACTAGCCTCAGTTTTTACGCCCTCAGGCGTCATAGGCTGGTCGGACACCAACAACAAAGCTCCAGTGGGGATATGATTGGCAAAACCGCAGGTAAAGAGTGTTGCCGTCTCCATATCTACAGCCATCGCATGCGTTTTCTTAAGAAACTCCTTGAAATTGTCGTCATGCTCCCATATGCGACGGTTGGTGGTATAGACAGTGCCCGTCCAATAGTCATGAGCAAAATTACGTATAGCTGTAGAGACTGCACGCTGCAACATAAATGCAGGTAGTGCTGGCACTTCTGGTGGAAAATAGTCGTTACTGGTACCCTCACCTCTGATAGCAGCAATAGGGAGAATAAAATCGCCCAACTGGTTTTTTTTGTCGATTCCACCACATTTTCCCAGAAACAGACATGCCTTAGGATGAATAGCACTGAGTAGGTCCATAATGATGGCAGCATTTGGACTACCCATTCCGAAATTGATGATAGTCATGCCATTAGCAGAGGCTGAGCACATGTTGGCATCTCTGCCCGCAATAGGCACATTGAATTTATCAGCAAAAATCTCTACATAATTGGTGAAGTTGGTGAGCAAAATGTACTTGCCAAACTCCTCTAAGGGGCGCTTCGTGTATCTCGGAAGCCAATTAGCTACAATTTCTTCTTTGGTTTTCATTAGAATAGTTATTATATTTGCAAAAGCAAAATATGATGTTACAAAGATAGCAAATGTTAGCGTTAAACCTACCTGCTTTCAAGGTGAAAATGAAAGATGATGCTGCAAAAAAGATGATTTTCGATATAATTCGTCGAAAATATGTGGTACTTACACCCGAAGAATGGGTGCGACAGCATTTTGTACATTATCTGATTGAGCAGCTAGGTTATCCTCGGGAACTGCTTTCCAATGAGGTTGAAGTGACGCTAAACGCCACTTCTAAGAGATGTGATACGGTATTGTATGACCGTGATCTAAAAGCACGTATGATTATTGAGTATAAGGCTACTGATGTACCTATTACGCAAAAGGTATTCAACCAGATTATGCGATATAATATGGCTCTTCATGTAGAATATCTGGTAGTTAGTAACGGAATTGACCATTATTGTTGTAGAATCGATTACGCCACCAACAGCTACGTTTTTCTTTCTGAAATACCGAGTTATGACAAGTTATAAAAAAGGCTACTCAATTGAGTAGCCTTTTCTTTATGCTTCTTCGTCATTCTTAACAACAGCACGTCTGCGTCTACTTGACCTCTCTTTTGGAGCATCCTTAGGAGTAAGCACAACACCTGCCAATTCAGGATCTATCATGATGCGGCCACAATACTCGCAAACGATAATCTTCTTGTGTGATTTGATGTCCAACTGACGCTGTGGAGGGATGTGGTTAAAGCAACCACCGCATGCATCACGCTGTACGTATACAATACCCAATCCGTTGCGAGTATTTTTGCGGATTCGTTTGAATGACTGAAGCAAACGAGGCTCAATCCTAGTTTCCAAATCCTTTGACTTCTCACGCAGTCTTTCTTCCTCCTGTTTTGTCTCTGCTACGATTTCTTCCAGTTCAGCTTTCTTGTCAATCAAGTCGTTGTTTCTTTCGTCCAGATCCTTAATGGTCTGTGCCAAGTCAATCTGTCTTGCTTCCAAAGCTTCGTTGGCTTCGCGCGTCTTCTTCTCTGCCAGTTCAACCTCCAACTGCTGGTACTCAATCTCCTTACTCAGTAAGTCGTACTGACGATTATTGCTCACATTATCGAGCTGTTCCTTGTATTTAGCAATAGAAGAATTAGCTTTCTCAATATCAGCCTTGCGGGTCACCAACTCACGACGCAACTCGTTGATGTTAGCCTTGATATTGTCGATACGGGTGTTTAAACCAACGACTTCATCTTCCAGGTCTTCCACTTCCAAAGGAAGTTCACCTCTCAGCGTTTTGATTTCATCAATCTTTGACAGGGTTGACTGCAACTGATAAAGTGTCTTCAATTTCTCTTCCACTGTCAGTTCCTGCGGATCTTTCTTTGTTTCTCTTGCCATAATGTTTACAAGTAATTAATAGGGTTAGTATTCACTTCGGTCATCCTTATTGGCACTTCGGGGAATCGCTCCCTTATAAGTTGTTGAAATATTTCTTTTGTATATTGTTCGCTTTCATAATGACCTATCTCAGCCAATATAATATCATTGCCATGGCCGAAATAATCGTGATATTTGATTTCGCCTGTGATGAACACGTCAGCGCCAGTTTTTATAGCTTCATCCATGAGGAAAGCTCCTGCTCCACCACACAAAGCAACCTTTAGTATCATCTTGCCTTTCAAAGCTGTATGCTTGACACATCCCACTTGGAACACTTGTTTGATACGTTGCAGGAAATCAATATCTTTTTCAGGATTCGGCAATGATCCCACCACTCCAGCACCTGCCAGCATGGACTCACAATCTGTTTTTGGTTCTAAGAAGGCGATGTTTTGCAAACCAATCTTCTCTGCCATCTTAAAGTTGACACCATTGAAGACATTATCGAGGTTTGTATGTGCTGAATACACTACAATATCATGCTTAATTGCTGTCATAACACATCGCTCGATATAATTCGCACCTGTCAATGACTTGAATCCACGGAAAATAAGTGGATGGTGTGAAATAATCAAGTTATAGCCAAGCGCTATGGCTTCGTCCACCACAGCTTCAGTAACGTCAAGGCACAATAAAGCCCCTGTAACTTCCGCTTCTGTCAATCCCACTTGCAAGCCTGCATTATCGAAGCTGTCTTGCAAAGGCAGAGGCGCGAATTGTCCAAGGGCGCACACAATATCCTTTATTTTCATAATTTCGTCTGCAAAATTAAAGGATTTAAGTTAAATCACCAAATAAAACACTGAAAAAGAGAAAAAAGGCTGCTCGATTGAGCAGCCTTTATCTAGAAATAAGAATTATCCGGAGTAGCAAGAGATAAAGTCAAACTCGCATGATTCTGCCGAATCGAGACAGAGATGATGCAAAGCATAAACTTTAGTAAGCTCTTGCGAAAAGCACACGGCATTTCGAAGGTTTGCCCGTTACCATGCACTTGCCAGGCTCTTTGTCACCCTCCACAAACGTGTCAAAAGGCACACAACGAATGGTTGCCTTGGTCTCTTCTTTTATCTGAGCTTCAGTCTCAGGAGTACCATCCCAATGGGCCATGATGAAGCCACCCTCTTCAATCTTTTGCTTGAACTCATCGTATGTATCTACACTAGTAATTCGTGAGTTACGATAGTTCAAAGCTTTCTGATATACATTCTGCTGAATCTCATCAAGTAAGTGCTGTACGTATTCCTCGATGCCATCGCAACTACGAGTTTCTTTCTCCAAAGTATCACGACGCATCACCTCGATGGTATTATTCTCCAGATCACGCCCTCCCATTACTAAGCGAACAGGAACACCCTTCACCTCATAATCGGCAAACTTGAAGCCTGGACGCTTGTTATCGGCATTGTCGTACTTTACGCTGATGCCCATACCACGCAGTTTAGTAACGATGCTCTCCACCCTAGTGTCAATCTGCTTGAGTTGGTCGTCACCCTTGTAGATAGGAACGATAACCACCTGTACGGGAGCTAATTTTGGAGGCAGCACCAAACCGTTATCATCGCTATGAGTCATAATCAAAGCACCCATCAAACGAGTAGAAACACCCCATGAGGTAGCCCACACATACTGTAACTGGTTATTTTGGTCAATAAACTGCACATCAAAACTTTTAGCGAAATTCTGACCTAAGAAGTGAGAGGTTCCACTCTGCAAAGCCTTACCATCCTGCATCATAGCCTCAATGGTGTAAGTGTCTTTTGCACCTGCGAAACGTTCTGTCTCACTCTTCACACCTTTGATAACAGGCACTGCCATATAGTTCTCAGCAAAGTCAGCATATACACCTAACATACGTTGTGCTTCAGCCACAGCTTCTTCCTCAGTAGCATGCGCCGTATGACCCTCTTGCCACAAGAACTCAGCAGTACGCAGAAACAAGCGAGTACGCATTTCCCAACGCATCACGTTTGCCCACTGGTTGCACAAAATAGGCAGGTCGCGATAACTCTTGATCCAGTTCTTATAAGTGTTCCAGATAATGGTCTCTGAGGTAGGACGAACTATCAACTCTTCTTCCAGTTTAGCTTCTGGATCAACCTCGATGCCACCACCTTCTGCTTCACGCAAACGATAATGAGTCACCACAGCACACTCTTTGGCGAATCCCTTCACATGCTCCGCCTCACGGCCAAAAAACGATTTCGGGATGAGCAAAGGGAAATAAGCATTCTGATGCCCCGTTTCCTTGAACATACGATCAAGCTCATGCTGCATTTTTTCCCAAATTGCATAGCCGTATGGCTTAATGACCATACAACCACGTACTGCCGACTGTTCTGCAAGGTCGGCCTTCACTACCAGCTCGTTATACCATTGCGAATAGTTTTCGCTGCGCTTGGTGAGGTTTTTTAATTCTACTGCCATTATTTATGTTTATTAGTTTTGAGGGTGCAAAGATATAGATTTCCGTATTATTACGCAAACTTATAGATTTATATTTCTATTGCCATAATATAATCGTTCATATAGAAACCATTACCTATAGGGAAATCACCCTGACGGTCTTTGTGCATACCCATATGCTCGTAGAACGTTACAGCCTTGTTGTTACGATTGACATTCAGTTCTATCACACAAGGATCAGGATGCACCCCCTTTATATATTTAAGAGCTTCTTCGAACATGAACTTGCCAGCCTTCAGACCTTGATATTGAGGCAAGACATAGATCTTCTGCAAATGGAAAAGATCCTCGCCTTGAGGCTGTATGCTGACATAACCAATATAATGACCTTCGTCATCTGTTGTGAGGAAATAGACGTGACCCTCTTCTGTCATCTGTTTCTGAAGGTTGGGGATACTATACATCCACTCCATCATAAAATCACATTGTTCAGGAGTAATGATGTCCTTGTATGTGACGGGGAAAACTTGGACTGCCAGCTCGTGAATAAGCTGGCAGTCGTCAATATTTGCTTTTCGGATATGCAACATAGTATTTTATCTTGCGACTTTCTCGAGTCGTTTCATTATAGCAAACATAAACAATGCTGCCAAGAGGCAAAGGACGATGAATACGCTCCAAACAGCCCACAATGGAAGTGGACCCCACAACAGGCCACCTACCATTACCAGCTGGTTACCAATAGCTGTAGCTACAAACCAGCCACCCATCATCATACCTTTATATTTTGGTGGAGCCACCTTCGTCACGAAGGAAATACCCATCGGACTCAGCAGCAACTCAGCAAAGGTAAGAATAAGGTAAGTGCTAATCAACAAATAAGGAGTCTGGTCAGCCACATGCTTGGCTACTTGATAACCATCAGGACCCATTTCTGTCTGAGGTTGAGGTAAACCTACTGAGAAAGCAGCCAAGACTAAAAATGCAAATGCTGCAATAATCATACCCCAAGCAATCTTACGAGGAGCACTCGGTGCTTTACCCTTACGACCCAAATATGCAAACAAAGCCATACTGAACGGAGTTAATGCAACTACGTAGAACGGATTGAAATGCTGGAAGATAGGTGCACTTACTGCAATTTCTCCTTCAAGTGTAACATACTTGCCAACCAATACGATAATCGCAAACGCTATAATACCCCAACAGATGGCCTTAGCCTTGCCAGTCTTAGCATCGCGCAAAGAGAAGCCTGCATAGATAATCAGGATTATCATCACTAAGTTGAACACATCAAACCACATGCTTTCCAAGCCAGAAGAACTCTGAGCCGTAAATTCATTGGCAAAATAAGTCAGAGATAGGCCGTTCTGATGGAACGCCATCCAGAAGAAAATAATTACGGCATAAACCAAAACGAGGGCAATCATACGCTCCTTTGTCTCTTTGAGACTAAGTTCAGGCACATTTTGCTGAGCAGCAGTAGCGGCTCTCTTGCCACCTTCCACATGACGGAAAGTGAAGCGGAAGATATAATAAATAAGGATAGAAACAATGAGTGATACGCAAGCTACAGCAAATGAGAAGTGGTAAGCATCATTGCCGCTGAAACCCAACGAATTCTCTGCCCAATCCTTAATCTTGGTAGCTGCCGTGGGTGCAAACAAGGCACCAATATTGATAGCCATATAAAACAATGAGAAACCATCGTCGCGTTTAGCGGAATATGCAGGGTCATCATAGAGATTACCTACCATCACTTGCAGGTTACCTTTGAACAAACCGGTACCAAATCCGATAGCCAACAAAGCAGCAATCATGGCCCCCATGGCCACCATATCGGTCTTTCCTGTAGCAGGATCAACACCACCCAGAGGAATGGACAACAACAGGTAGCCTAGGAACATCACGATGATACCTGTGGTTACCATCTTGCCAAAACCGAACTTGTCGGCCAGCATACCACCAATGAGTGGGAAGAAATACACAAACATCAGGAACGAACTGTAGATGGTTCCTGCAACGCCGGCACTCAGACCGAAATTAGCTCTCAAGAATAGTGCGAAAACGGCTATCATGGTGTAGTAGCCGAAACGCTCACCTGTATTGGCCAAGGCTAATGCCCATAGACCTTTCGGTTGTCCTTCAAACATAGATATAAGTTATTTAGTTAAATTTTATTCTTTACCTGCAAATATAAAGCTTTCGGCCCATATATCATATATAATCAGCCTTATATTTTCAATTCTTTGCGTAAAAATTGTGGAGTATAACCTTTATTACTCATCGCCACCTCCTCAGGAGTGCCTGTGGAAAGAATCGTTCCACCAGCTTTTCCTCCTTCTGGGCCCATATCGATGATGTAATCTGCCATCTTTATAACATCCATATTATGCTCGATAACCACCACTGTATTGCCCTGATCCACCAAACGGTTCAGCACGCCCATCAGCACCCTGATATCCTCAAAATGCAAGCCTGTAGTTGGCTCGTCCAAAATGTAAAGTGTCTTACCTGTACCACGTTTACTCAGTTCAGTAGCCAACTTTACACGTTGACTCTCGCCGCCCGATAAGGTGGTAGATGATTGTCCAAGTTTGATATATCCCAAACCTACATCCTGAATGACTTTTATCTTATTTAAGATAGTTGGCACATTCTCAAAGAACTCGACAGCCTGGTTAATGGTCATATCCAATATATCTGATATACTCTTGCCCTTAAAGCGAACCTCCAGTGTTTCATGGTTGTAGCGTTTGCCGTGACATACCTCGCAAGGCACATACACATCGGGCAGAAAATTCATTTCAATGGTTTTGTAGCCATTGCCTTGACAAGCTTCGCATCGCCCACCCTTCACATTGAACGAGAAACGGCCAGGCTTATAACCTCTCACCTTTGCTTCAGGCAAATCTACAAACAAGTTGCGGATGTCAGTAAACACATTGGTATAAGTTGCAGGATTGGAACGTGGTGTTCTGCCAATGGGTGATTGGTCCACATCCACCACCTTATCTATATTTTCAATGCCCTCGATACTTAAATAAGGCAAAGGGTCTTGCAATGAACGATAGAATTTTTGCGACAAGATGGGATGCAAAGTCTCATTGATAAGTGTGGATTTGCCACTACCAGAAACGCCTGTCACACAGATAAGTTTTCCCAACGGAAACTCCACATCAATATGTTTCAGGTTATTGCCAGAAGCACCCCTAATGATTAGTTTCTTACCGTTGCCTGGTCGGCGTAGCAAAGGTATTTCTATTCTTTTCTCACCATTGAGGTATTGTGATGTTAAAGTATGAGTCTTCATCATCTCCTGTGGAGTACCTTGGAATACCACTTTGCCTCCTAATCTACCAGCTTTAGGACCTAAGTCCACCACGTAGTCAACTGCCAGCATCATATCCTTATCATGCTCCACTACAATGACTGTATTGCCCAAATCTCTCAAATCCTTCAAAGATTTGATAAGACGCTGGTTGTCACGTTGATGCAAGCCGATACTCGGTTCGTCTAAAATGTAAAGTACATTCACTAATTGCGAACCTATTTGGGTTGCCAAACGGATACGCTGACTCTCACCACCCGACAAACTGGCCGAAGAACGATCCAATGACAAATATTCCAATCCTATGTCAAGTAAAAATTTCAGTCGAGTTCTGATTTCTTTCAGTATTTCGGCAGCTATGATGCCCTGTTTGTGAGACAAGAAAGGATTTACTTGTTGCATCCAGTCATACAACTCATTGATATCCATGCAAGAAAGTTCATAGATATTCTTGTCATGAATGCGATAAGAAAGAGCAATCTTATTTAGTTTAGCACCACCACATTCTGGACATACAGTAGTTTTAGCAAACTGCTCTGCCCATTTCTGTTCTGTGGCAGAAGCGTCATTTTCTTGCAGCATAGTAATATACTTCACCACACCCTCAAAATTCATAAAATAATCTGATGAAGTACCTATCAGTGAACTTTTTATCTTGATCCGCTCAGAGGTTCCATAGATAATTTCATCGATGGCTTCATCACTTAGTTCACTGATGGGTGTATCCAATGAAGCCTCGTATTTCTCCAACACGGCCTCTACTTGCCAGAACACCATGCTGTTCTTGAACTTACCCAATGGAATGATGCCACCATCTCTGACAGAAATGCTACGATCAGGAATTACCTTGTCTATATCTATCTGACTCACTATACCCAATCCTTTACACTTCGGACAAGCACCTTGTGGCGAGTTGAAAGAGAAACTGTGAGGAGCAGGTTCGGGATATGACAAACCAGTAACAGGGTCCATTAAGAGTTTACTATAATGCTTTACAGTTTTAGCTTCATCATCTAATATAAGCATCAGACCATTACCTTGTTGTATAGCATTGTTAACGCTATTCTTCAGCCTAACATCATCTTTGTCTGTCACCCTCAATTTGTCAATCACCACCTCTATATCATGGTTCTTATAGCGGTCAACCTTCATGCCAGGTACAGTCTCTTTAATATCTCCGTCCACACGAACATTGATAAAACCTTTTCTACGTATGGTCTCGAACAATTCGCGATAATGACCTTTACGACTTTTTACTAAAGGGGCTAAGATATAAATGCGCTTTCCATGATAATCCTTTAGGATGAGGTCTAATATCTGCTCTTCAGTATATTTTACCATCTTTTCACCAGAAAGATAAGAATAGGCTTCGCCAGCTCGGGCAAAGAGTAAACGTAGGTAATCGTAAATCTCTGTGGTAGTGCCTACTGTGGAACGAGGATTTTTGTTGGTGGTCTTCTGTTCAATGGAAATCACAGGACTCAAACCTGTAATCTTATCTACGTCAGGACGACTCAAATTGCCCAAGAAGTTGCGTGCATATGCTGAAAATGTCTCAATATAACGGCGCTGTCCTTCGGCATAGATGGTGTCGAAAGCTAAGGATGACTTGCCACTTCCGCTGAGTCCTGTCATCACTGTAAGACTGTCTCTAGGTATGGAGGCATCGATATTCTTCAGATTGTGTACTCGAGCACCATAAACGTATATATAGTCGGACTTTTCGCTCATATTTTCATTTTTGCACCACAAAAATAAAAGAAAAGTACGTCAAAAACAAAGCCCTTGGTAAAAAAGTATCTCATCACATGGTTTATTTCAATTAATAATTGTATTTTTGCAACAAGGTATATTATGCCAATACGTGAAATTTGTATAAAACACAAAAATGATGAAAATTTTTAGCAAACTTTGTCTGGCTTTCCTGTTAACTTCGGTGTCTGTAGTATTTACACATGCACAGGAAAACCAGACATATATTATCCATACGATTCAGAAAGGTCAGAGCCTCTACTCTATTTCCAATATGTATGGCACCACAGTTGATGCCATTGTCAAGCTCAATCCTGGCAGCGACCAGGTAATCGTTGAGGGTAAACAGTTAAAAGTGCCTCGTCCTGATACTATTACTGACCAAGGCACTTTTCACACCATCCAACAAGGTGAAACGCTTTATGGCTTGTCCCAAAAGTACAAGGTGTCAGTGAAATCCATTCTCGATGCAAATCCAGGCTTGAACGAAAAGAATTTCCGTTACGGACAGGTAGTAAACATCCCACAAGGTAATGCGGTTATTTCAGAAGAACCTGTTACACAAGTACAAGCAATTCAGACAGAGGAACCTAAGGTACTACAAGGCATTCCAGGTCCCGTTCAGAGCCGATGCAAGGAAATGCACAAGGTAGCGCGCAAAGAAACCGTTTATAGTATTGCCCGTATGTATGGTATTACTGAGCAAGAGTTACTTGATGCCAACCCAGAAATCAGTGATGCCAAAAAGCTGAAAAAGGGTAAAATGTTGTGCATTCCATACAGTAAGGCTCAGGAAAGCACACAGCCAAAGGAAGAAAAAGTGCCCACTGATGCAGAATTGTTCAATCAAAACAAGGTGGCAGACACAAAAATCAATGTTATTAAGGCTGCTGTAATATTGCCTCTTGTTCCTGGTGAACAAGGCAAAGCAGAAAGTGCCCGTATGGTGGAGTACTATCAGGGCTTCTTAATGGCAGTGGATAGTCTGAAACGCTCAGGTACTTCTATTGATCTTTACACCTACGATTCTGGTACTACTGCGTCTTCGGTAAATGCTATCTTAGCAAAGCCTGAGATGCAACAAATGAACATTATTTTCGGCCCGCTATATGCTGAGCAAATCAAGCCTATGGCAGATTTTGCTAACAAGCACCATATTCGTCTGGTAATACCATTTACAAGTCGTGACAACACTGTGTATCGTAATCCTGATATTTACCAGATTAATACCCCACAGTCATATCTCTATTCAGAAGTGTACGAACATTTTATACGTCAGTTCCCTCGTGCTCACGTAATCTTCCTTAACGCTAAGGCTGGTGCTGAAGAAAAGGCAGATTTTATCAAGGGATTGCGAGAGGAATTGAATAGCAAACAGATTTCTTTTGCAGACCTAAGTGAGGATGCTACCTCCACACAGATGCAGGCAGCATTACAACAAGACAAATCAAATGTATTTGTTCCTACTTCTGGTAGTAACACAGTTCTTATCAAGACCTTACCACAACTTAGTGCGATGGTGAGCGATTCGCTCTACAGAGAGAAAATTAATGCCGAGGTTCATCTGTTTGGTTATCCTGAATGGCAAACATACACCAAAGACCATCTGTCGGCATTCTTCGATCTCGACACCTATTTCTATGCTTCGTTCTATACTAACAACCTATTGGCTGCCCCAAGAAGTTTCAATGCCAACTTCCGCAGCTGGTATGGCAAGGATATGGAAGAGCGTTACCCGAAATATGGTATGTTGGGATTTGACACAGGTTATTTCTTCCTTAAGGGATTGGCGCTCTACGGTTCTGGTTTGGAAAATAACCTCGATAAAATGAATCTTACCCCTATACAGACTGGCTTTAAGTTTGACCGTGTTAATAATTGGGGAGGCTTTATTAACAAGAAAGTGTTCTTCGTAAGGTTTACTCCTAAATATGAACTGATTAAACTGGATTTTGATAAATGACATTGTTCCGTTCAATAGGACTTTTCATAGTCGCTGCTTGCTTTTCAACAGGCGTTTCAGCGCAAGTGGGTGACTTGCTGAACAATTTCTCTGTAGGAGTCAATGCAGGTGTTAACCTTAACAGTGCACAGTTCTCTCCTACTGTACGTCAAAACCAACTGATAGGCACCGTTTTTGGTGTAACCGCCCGTTATATTTCTGAGAAATATTTTGGTATGACATGTGGCGTACGCATGGAGGTCAATTTCTCTCAACATGGTTGGAAAGAGTTTGTAGAAGACTTTGACGAATTACAATTTCAGCGCACGCTAAACTATGTTGACATTCCTTTCCTAGCACATCTGGCTTTTGGTAAGAAGTGTCAATTCTTCATTGATGGTGGGCCTCAGATTGGCTTCTATCTGAGCGACAAAAGCAAGATTAGTGGCGACTGGGACAGTGTGACAGGTGTAATAGTCGAGCAGCATGCGTTGGATGTTAAGCACAAGTTCGACTATGGCATTGCAGGTGGCATAGGTATTGAACTAAAGACACGCAAGGCTGGCAATTTCTTGATAGAAGGCAGGTATTACTATGCGCTGTCAGACTTCTTTGGTAACGAAAAGAAAGACTATTTCGGACGTTCAGCCAACACCACTATCAGTATTAAGCTGACTTATCTGTTTGACATAACTAAATAACTATAGCTATGAAAGTTGGATATGCATACAGCAGTGAAATTGAACAAACGCTTGAACAACAAATAAAACGTTTGCAAGAGTCAGGGTGCGAACGCATCTATCAAGAAACGCTTTCTGGTGTACGTGCAGAAAGGCCTAAGCTAAAAAAATGTTTTGACAGTCTGCGTGCGGGTGACACACTCATTGTTTGTCGTCTCGACCGCATAGGTACCCAGGTGGAAAAAGTGCTATTGCTACTCAACGAACTGGTAGGTTTGGAAGTCACTTTCGTCTCGTTAGATGACAACTTCAACACCAAAGGTCTTACAGGTCAAGTGCTGAGTCACATTACAAATACCCTAATGTCGCTTAAGAAAGATGTATTCATGGCTAGAGTGTACGAAGGCCGAAAGGAGGCTGAAAGCAAAGGAGTGAAGTTCGGGCGCAAGGAAGGGAGTGTGAACAAACGCAACAAAGACAAGCCACAACAATGCCGTCAGTTATACGACAACGGTTTGCCTGTAAGTCGTATCATGACGTTGCTTAATATACGTAGTTACTCTACCGTTTATCGCTACCTGAAACAAACAGGTGCCTACCCTGCTGTAGATGACAACACCGAACAACAGTCATCCACAAAGCTATCAAAAAAAGAATTACTAAAATTTAAGAAAGAAGTGTATGATAATAGTCATCAACTCGACTTGTTCTGAAACTTATTCCACCTTTACATTACTCTTTTCCTGAATAGAGATTAAGTACTCTATGATTAACGCCTCCTAACCTAATGGGAAATGTTTCCTTACCCTATGACTAAAGCTTGCTATCTCATAGAGTAAAGCTTACCAACACTGGAAGAAGTATCTGCTATCACCCGTCGCAGTATCTGCTATACCCCCATAGGAGATACTGCGACGACCCATGGAAATGTCTC
>JAEEOD010000025.1 GCA_016284115.1 Bacteroidaceae bacterium | reverse complement strand
GTAAGAATAACTACAAGTAGGAACAAAATGTACATGAACCTTTGCATTTTAATGTTATGGCGTTTGAGTATTGATTTTCTTTCTTCTTACAACCGAATACACCGTCATAAACAAGACCTTAATGTCTAACCATAATGAAATATGATCGGCATAGTATGCATCCCAATGGAACTTTTCTTCTTGGGTAATGCTATTGCGATAATATGCTTGTGCATAGCCTGTGATTCCTGGCTTTACGCTGAAACGCTTTTTACGGTCGCCAACTAACTCATCATAATTGAGTTGCTTATTCCCCAAGGTAGGCCTTGGCCCAACAAAACTCATGTCGCCTGTCAGCACGTTCAAGAACTGAGGGAACTCATCAAGACTGGTTTTGCGTAGGAAACGGCCGACAGGTGTCACGCGTGGGTCCTTATCGGAATTAAACGTCGATCCATCGGCATTTCGAATGTCAGGAGCATTGACATACATTGAACGCAACTTGAACATCTTGAAATGCTTGCAACGCAAACCCGTACGTGGCGCATTGTAGAAAACGGGGCCTCGATCCGTGAAATAGATGATTGGGGCAAAGACAATAATAACCAGCAAAACAAATGGGAGCATCAGCAGTGCTCCGCAAAAATCGATGAGTGGCTTGAAGAAATTCTTATACATGCTTCCAATAGTGTAGAGTTTAGTGTGTAGAGTTTAGAGATAGTTTTATAGTTCAGAGTCAACCCATCAATTAAGGTGAAGTGTACAGTTATCAACAATGAAAACGACACCGTCCACAATTCTGTCTGCTCGCTCTATTGCAGCCTCAACAGTTTCATCGGTCACGATGACGTGTCCGCTGCGGTCTAGACTGGAACGGACTACGGGAATCATGTCGCCCTCCAGATGGTAGATCTCTGCATCGTAGATATGCGAGTCGCTGAGTAGTTCTTTGTTCTTGATGGCCGTCAACCTACCTGGCTGTGGTGTGAAATAACGGATACAAACACCTTGTTGAGGTCCTTGTGGAACGAGATTCGGTTCAATGCCCAGAGCTACGTTGACGGCTGCTGCCACCATATCGATACCTGTGCTGAGCTGGGTCAAGACTGTAGAGATGAAATCGCCTCCAAGACGAGCACCGATCTCCATCAGGTATGGTTCACCATCCATCAACTTTAGTTCGGCATGAGCAGCACAGTTATCCAAGCCAAGTGCCTTAACACCTGCCACAGCAGCATCTTTCAACTTAGTCTGTGCCTCCTTAGAGAACACAGAAGGTTGATTATGCCCCAACTCTACGAAATAAGGCGCCTCAGTTGTTTTCTTATCCGTCACGGTCAGCACGTTCACATGGCCATTCCAAACGATAATCTCAACGCTGAATTCAGGTCCCTCTATGAACTGTTCGATCATCACGCTTTGATCGCGACTTTCATTCATTGCACGATTAAAAAGTGAGACAAACTGTTCCTTTTCGGTCTGTAGGGAGATCTTTGCAACGCCGCGAGAACCACTGTTACGAGATGGCTTTAAGATTGCAGTATTGTGAGAGAACTTATTGATGAAGATATCCCAAGCCTCAGCAACATGACTGGTACAAAAACTCTTCGGGCTGGGGGCACCATAACATTCAAAAGCCTCACGCATCAGATGCTTATTCGTGGCTCGGATAGCCGTTTCACGGGATATACCCGACAAGCCAAGTTCGTCATTGATGCGTCCCATAACGTTCATTGACACTTCCGAGCAAGGATGAATCACCCCATCGACCTTCTCTTCGCGGGCAATACGCAACATAACCTCCTCGTCAGTGATATTGGCCACAATAGCCTTATCTGCCAATGGCAAACCAACAGCCTTAGGATTACCATCAGCAGCAATCACATAGTACCCCATCTCTCGTGCCTTCTTTATCACGGGTACTTGAAGGATACCAGCTGCAAGAACAAGAAGTTTTTTCATTCGAACCATTTTTTCATTCCCTGATAGGTTGGCAAACTCATAATAGCCTTCATTGTACCAGGAGACAGTTCTTTGAGAGAGTTTATCTGCATGGGCTCACTTACAAATACATCTTTTTCCTGAGCAGCAAAGTTCTTCAAGACATTCTGAGGACGTTCACCCGTATAGATGATAACATTCGTACCATGCACACAGTCGCTTTTTGGACGTTCCTCCATCTTATACTTACCCCAGATAACATTATACATAAAGTCGATACCAGAGTTAGATTTAGAAGTCTTTGCTGCCGCACCAGAACTATACCATTCAAAAACAGCTTGTTCGTCATCTGGCTGAACGATAACGTTGCCATAGATTTTCGTATCGTAGCATCCGTCATCACAGTAAATAGAGCGTTTGGAATCAATACCTCCAAAGCCATGTATATAATTATAGCGAACAATGATTCCGTCTGTGTGGGTTGACAGGTAAATGGCTCCTCCATCAATCAATGAGTACTTTCTCATGAAATCAAGATAATCACTTGTATAAAATATCTCATTGTTCTCTATGATTCCAGAATTTGGGGCCGTTTTAGGCTGGTTATATTTTACTCCTGCAAAGATAGCCATCCCGCCAAAATTCATAAACACATTATTAGCCACATAAAAATTCTTACCAAAACACAATACACATGATGAGCGATCAACATGATGGATAGTCCTTGAAAACACATTGTTTGTGATGACCGTGTTGGCACTATTGTTATATGACCAGACTGCATTTCCGAAGCAATCTTGAACAATGTTATCAGAGAAGACAAGATTATCTGTATCTATACAACGTAGAATTGGACTCTTAATGTATCTAAAGGTGCAGTTTGAAATGAGAATCTTATCTGCCTTGACGTTACGAATGGAAAAAAGCTGGTCGGCTGAATTGTTGCCAACAAATTCTATGCCCTTAATATGGAAATACTTAAGTCTGTCGGAATGCAACATCAGAAATTGGGATGCGATACATTCGTGAACAGATGAAACCTGCTGGGGAAAAACAAGTTTTCCCTTTTGCACATAAGCAGAATTAGCACCTTTGAGGTTCTTAATGACATATCGTGGCAATATTTTACTAATGCCGTAGTCGTAATTTACGTTGTAGCATTTATTACTGTTTATATATGTCAGGTCTGTAGCTGTAAAATAAAGGTAACCTCCCTTAATCTTCGTAATAGGATACGACTTGATCATATACCATGCATTCAACTGGATATAGGCCCCAGATGCATCAATATCTGGCAAACTAACTTTTAACCGACACAACTTTGACTTTTCATTGACTATCTCTATTGGAGTCAACACCTGTGAATAATCACCTTTAAGATCCAAATAATCAAGTTGATCTGTCAGAAAACAATGACCAAATGTTAAGTCTCCATTATAACGATTTGAACGTCGCGTATAATCATTACCCTTCGCAATCAAAGTTGTCCTATCACCTTCAATTCGAAGTGAAAGTTCGGAATTATTGATCCCTCCTAAATAAAGGTGCTTATTCTTGTAATAAAAGACACCCGGATTGATTTTTACCAACACATTCCTATACTTTCCCGCCAAACTTCTCAGTTTGACATCTATTTTGTCAAACTCTGCCTGAGTAGATATCCTTAATACATATTCAGATCCATTGATGCGAGGCGTTTTTACGACATCGTACCTCGAGGATTCCGACTTAGCCAAGTGCTTTGACTGTATATTTCGTTGAGCTGCAACATTTAGCGTACAAAGAACGAGCAACCCGAAAAGAACCTTAGATCTCATAACATCTAACTTGCCTCTAATTACTAACGGACTTATGGCTCTCTATCAATTGCCCTAAACTATTCATGTAATTACGGGCAACTTTTTTATCCGTCAATTCTCTTGCGGTAGCAATAGCTTTTTCAGAAATCTTTTGCAGTTGTTCTCTTGGCAGTTGGCGAATCTCAGAAATCAGATGAGCTAACTCATCGTCATCCCCTGCAGCACACAAAAAACCATTTTCACCATGTTTAATGATGCCATCGAAACCACCTTTTCTTGATGCAATTGTGATACAACCTGCCGACATAGCCTCGAGGTAAACCAAACCAAAAGTTTCGCTCCGTGAAATCATGACAAATACCTCATGCTTCTTCATTTCTTCAACGACTTCATCTCTGTTCATAAAACCAAGCATATGAACATGTTCTTTAACTCCTAATCTTTCAGCAGCTTCTTTTATCTTTTTTTCCTCTTCACCTCTCCCCACAAAAGACAGCACAAACGGTTGGTCATTAAACGACTTTTTTAGTGCGGCAACGATAGATGCGGGATATTTGCGTCTAATCAATGTACCGACCATAATGAATGTATTTAACTCTGAAAAATCTCGTTTTACATCTTCCTTTAAAAGATATTTCTCCGGTATTCCAGAATAGCATGGGAAGGACTGACGTGTATATCTAAATAATTCTCTGAAATTATTTTCTATATAGGACGACCTAAATCCAACGAGATCAACCGAATTCAACAACTCATTTGCCTCTTCTCCATAGGCTTTAATAACCTCTCTGCCAGCATTATGAGCGACATATACAGTAGGTACATGGTAATGCGTCTTTAGCATACGCATTATCTGTAACTGAGGATTCGACCAATGAGAGACAATGACATCAGGAATGAAACCTTCTCTCTCACAATAAGATATTGTTTTATGAAATGCAACGGTTATCTCTTTTGTACTATATCGCTTATGAGGAAATAATTTAATTAAGGGTATGCGTTTAACCTTTACTCCTTCCAAAAGATACTCGCATTCTGTCGCAGGTTCAGTTCTCAAAACGGCTCCCCACCACGATGACAATATGCTTCCAAAGAGCTTTACAATCCAAAATAGTGGTCTAGGCAGGTTAAATGGATAATGTATTACACGAACATCTGTCCCTGATTGTACCCATTCCCTGGTAAAATAATGCACAACAGGAGTTTGCTCTTTCGGCAAATCTTCTGCAGGATATAATGAGGTCAAGACTAAGACATTACTCATAGAAACTATTCAATACTTGTTTGTTGCGATGAAGGACTAGCGAATGAAAAACCTAACATCATCCATAGCATGAAACACTTAATTCCTAGTCCAAATGGATGCATATCCTCAAAGAGGGAGGTT
>JAEEOD010000311.1 GCA_016284115.1 Bacteroidaceae bacterium | reverse complement strand
ACGATACTTAACGAAGAAGGTCAGCACGCGCGCCTCGTTGGGATCCAGCATAATAAAGCCTGGCCAAATAAAAAATGACAGGATGAGCATCAGCGGACCTGCCAGAATCAGCCACCAGTCGCCATAGCCTATAAACATTACGATAGCGGCAATGCCGGCAATCGTCAGCAACAAGTTAAAGAACAGCATGGCAAAGCCATTGAATGTCACGCCACGAAAAGTAAATTCCTTTGTCTCCATAGTCGTATAGTTTTAGTTTTAGAAATAATATCATTTTGATATCACAAAGATAACAAAACATTTTTCATATCTCCAAATATTTTGAACAAAAAAATAACAAAAAAAATGCAAGCGAACGAAAATGTCGCCTGCACCTTATTTATATATTACCCTTCCGCCCTTCGGACACTTTCCTTTTACATGGGGAGGAGTTTTCTAGCTGCTCCCCTGATTAGGGGCAATTGCGCTCAAACAAGAAGCAATTGGGGAGCGAAGCAACGGAGGCCACGCAGTGGTATCAGCTAGCTTACTGAGGGGTATTCAGCTTATTTACTCGATAATACGTCCTTTAGACTGGTCGCGATCCTTCACTGCAGGAGTCTCAGCTGGATGACCGATAATGATGATATTGATCAACTCAGCATTCTCTGGGAAACCAAAAGTTGTCTTCAGGTAATCCTTTGCCTCCTTGCTGTCGTTGATCATGCGTGCAGGAGCAGCCTGATAGGTAGCACCCAAACCTAATGCATGAGCAGCCAACAGGATGTTCTCACTCAGCAAAGCTGTATCTTCACGATTATAGGCAGTAGCCTTCTCACCCGTCTCAGCTGCGATAAATGCCACTGCAGGAGCGTTGGCAAAAGCGTTCTTGCCATTCAGACGTTCTGCCATACCTTTACCCATCTCTGTGCTGAGCATAAAACCTGACAGGGTGTTGAGCATCTCCTGGTTAGTAACGATGCGTACCTGCCAATCCTGAGCATTCATAGCACTTGGTGCCTGCAAACCAGCCTTTAAGATGGTTTCCAAGTCAGCCTTAGCTACTGGCTCTTCTGTAAACTGACGCACGCTGACGCGTGTCATGATGTTCTCAATTACTACAGCAGCTTTGTCCACTTCAACAGGCTCTTGTGCTGGAGCTGGCTGTTGTCCACAGCTTACCAGTGCCATTACACCGGCAGCGATTGCTAAATACTTTAGTTGTTTCATTTGCTTAATTCTTTTTTTGTTAAACATTTGCATTTCGCTGCAAAGGTAAAAAAAATCATCTATATTTGTAACACAAATCGTGAAATTATGAAGAAAGCTATTATTATAGGGGCCTCATCGGGTATGGGCAGAGAAGTAAGTAAACTCTTACTGAACGATGGATGGCAGATTGGCATAGCTGCTAGGAGAACAGATGCTTTGGAAGAAATAAAAACTTTAAAATCTGATGCGGTGACAACGGCAGCTATTGATGTGATGGCTGACGATGCGCCACAACGCTTGGAGCAGTTGATTGCCAATAATGGTGGCATGGACTTGTTTTTCTTAGCGTCTGGCATTGGTAAGCAGAACCCTAATCTGGACAGCGAAATAGAACTGCGTACAGTTGCTACCAATGGCATGGGCTTCACCCGTATGGTGGATACGGCGTTCAACTGGTTTGCCTCGCATGGAGGTAAAGGACAGATTGCTGTCATCAGCAGCATCGCAGGGGTGAAAGGTCTAGGCATGGCTCCCTCCTACTCTGCTACCAAGACTTTTCAGAACACCTATATCGAAGCCTTACAGCAGTTGGCGAACATGCGTCATCTTGACATCACCTTTACCGATATTCGCCCTGGCTTTGTCAAGACCGACTTGCTGAACGATGGCAAGAACTACCCGCTTTTGATGAATAAGGAGTATGTTTCCCGACAAATATTCAAGGCCATCAAACAGCAACGCAGTGTGAAGATTATCGACTGGCGCTATCGTATCTTGGTATTCTTCTGGCGACTGATTCCCCGATGGCTATGGGTAAGGTTGCCAATCAAAAATTAAGGTTTTTCGCTGAACAAATTGGGGCATTCGCTGAATTTATTTTATAGAATCGGCTGTACGTCTTACTTTTGCAGCAGTGATTTTTTAAGTTAAGACGTATGAGAAACAGATTATTTTATTTAGCAATGATGGCAGTGATAGCTATAGTGGCTACTTGCTGCTCAGTGGAAGACGACAACAACGGCTATCCTTCAATGGAAGACATGATGGGTTATGGTGGACAAATGCAAGGTGGCATGGGTCCTGGTGGAATGGTGCAAAACGACACTAACGGCAACGACTTGCAGGACTTCGACATCAGTCTGGATAGCACACCACTGTCAAGCGACACAGAAACCATCCCGACAGATGAAAACGACGAAAGCTACGAGGACTATGTAGAGCATTCCTCTTTTTCTGAAACAGTAAGCATTGAATATGCTGACGACAAAGCTACTGTAAGCAAACTACCCGAAGGTGTGGAGGCAACGGTTGACGGTGCTGGAGTTATCATCAATTCCACCATCAAGGGGGTTGCCTATGTACTGAAGGGCAGTAGTTCCAATGGGTATTTCAAGATATATAGCGAGAAGAAATTCCAACTTATTTTGAACGGAGTGTCACTGACCAATCCTAGTGGTGCCCCCATTAATATCCAGAGTGGCAAGCGTGCGTTTGTCACCCTAGCTGATGGCACCAGCAATAGCCTGACAGACGGCACTAGCTACAACACTCCTGATGGTGAGGATGAGAAAGGTACTTTCTTCAGCGAAGGACAACTGGTATTCAACGGCAAGGGTTCATTGGAGGTAACTGGTAACAAGAAGCACGGGATTGTAAGTGATGACTACATCCGCTTCCGTGCTGGCACCAATATCTATATAACAGCTTCTAATGGTCACGGTGTAAAAACTAACGACTATGTAGTAATTGGTGGCGGTATACTGAATATCGAGGTGAGTGGTACGGCAAAGAAGGGTATCAGTACCGATGGCTATGTCTTAGTTTCAGGTGGCCGTACCACCATCCTCACCTCGGGTGATGGCGAATATGACGAAGACGAGAACGATGTATCTGGTGCAGCGGGTATCAAAGCCGACGGTTACTTCCAAATGGATGGCGGTCAGTTGAACATCAAGAGTACAGGAGCAGGAGGTAAAGGCATCAATACAGATGGTGAGATTATCATCAACGATGGCGACATACAGGTCATTACCACAGGCCAGACATTTACCTACAGTAGCAATCTTGACTCAAAAGCAAAAGGTATCAAGAGCGATACGGATGTCACCATCAACGGAGGCACAATAAAGATCAAAACAATGGGTGGTGAAGGCAGTGAAGGACTGGAAGCCAAAGGAGTAATGAACATCAACGATGGCGAGATTGAAATAGCCAGCTATGACGACTGTATCAACTCAGCAGGAGACATGATCATCAGTGGTGGCTATATCTACGCTTTTGCCACTAACAACGATGCCATAGACAGTAATGGAGATCTCTATATTAAAGGTGGTGTAATCGTGGCATTGGGAGCATCAGAAGCTGAATGTGCCATCGATGCAGCAGAAGGCAAGAACCTTTATATAAGCGGCGGTACAGTGATTGGTATTGGTGGCAGCAATGCCTCCTACCCTGCATCCAGCAGCAGTCAGATGTCTGTAGCATTCCAGGCATCTATCTCATCAGGCAATACCATTACAGTGAGTGACGGCAGCAACGCCATTATGAGCTTCACCATGAAGCGCAGCTATCAAAGCGGACTGTATTTGATTTCATCACCCGATTTGGAGGATGGCAGCAGCTACACAGTGTATGCAGGTTCAACCGTCAGTGGCGACAATTGGCATGGCCTTTATACCAATCCTACAGTAAGCAATTTAGGCAACAGTCTGGGTAATGTAACGGCACAGGCTACTGCTGGAGGCAACAGTATGGGTGGCATGCAAGGAGGAAGACCTTAATAGCACTTTCTACATGACATGAATAATACATAAAAGGGGGTTCGCCCCCTTGTTTTTTGCATTGTTGTCAAAAAAATTCTATCTTTGCGCCGTAATAAACAGCAAAGATGAGGAATTGGTTTCAGAAATTTGACAAGCTTCAGATACATGAGAAGTTGCTCTACGTCAGTCTGTGGCTGTTGGTATTCATTGTACCTGTCATTGGTACTTACTACCGCAGTACGGCTCCCGATACCTCCTTCGATTGGTCATTGGTATTCAGGACTTGGAAAGACTATGTGCCTTTCCTTTTTCTGTTTGTTGTACACGACTGGCTGATTGCTCCTTTTTTGGTTAATGACGAAAAGAAAGCCGCATATTTTGGCATTGCAGGTTGTGCCTTGCTGCTGTTTGCTTTCTATATCTGGAACCAGCGACCCAGTTTCGACAGTCCTCCTCCACAGCAGAACGAGGTGCGGACAGACATGCGTCCGTCAATGCCTCCCTTTGCACAAGGTGATGTACCCAATTTCGACAGTGTTCCGCCTCCTCCAAGAGGTGAGATGCAAGACGGTAACCGTCCTCCTGTAAGGCCAGAAGAAAGGCCAGAAGCAGGTAACCGTCCTCCTTTCAAGCCTGATGGCAACATGGATAATCCTCCAGCGATGCGTGAGGATATGCCGCCTATGAGGGAGAAATATACCAAGCTATTAATTGCGGCACTGATGATGGGAGTGAACCTGGGCATCAAGCTCTATTTCAGGCAACGACGAGATGCCAATAATCTGGTGGATATGGCACCCCTATCTAGTGATGTGCCGCAGCCAGCAACTGCTGATGTTCAACCATCTTCATCTGCAACAGTACCCACGGTGGATGAAGACAGTCATATCATCTTTGTCAAGTCAGAGTACCGCATGGTACGCATCGACATCCGCCAGATACGCTACGTAGAGGCGATGAGTGAATATTTGCGCCTTTATCTGGAGGGTGAAGCCAAGCCTATTATTGCCCTGCTCAGTATGAAGCGACTGGAGGAGCGATTGCCGCAGAACTTTATGCGAGTGCACCGTTCTTATATTGTGAACCTGCAAAAAATACAGCAGATAGAACGTGGTCGCATTGTAATGGATAAAGACACATACATCCCCGTGAGCGAGGGATACAAAGAGGCTTTTAACCGTTTCCTCAGCGAGAAATCGCTAGAAAAATAATTTTATTACACATCAACAGCGCATTATTTGAACAATTATGCGTAATTTTGCAGTCAAATAACGAACTTATTATTAATAAAAAAGAATGAAAAAACTGGTTTCAATGCTGTTGGCTGTTGTAGCAGGTTCATGCCTTATCACCATGAGCAGCTGCGATGGCAAGAAATGGACTGAAGAGCAGAAAGGCTCTTACAATCTGGTTATTCAACAGGGTGGACAAACCCTGGGTTATTCTCCTACATCAGGTGTGCAGCTCATCACCGATAAGGGGTATGCTTTCAAAGATCTAAACCGCAATGGTGTACTTGATCCTTACGAAGACTGGCGCCTGGATCCTAAGACTCGTGCACAGAACTTGGCAGAGCAGCTGTCAATCGAAGAGATTGCCGGTTTGATGCTGTACAGTGCACATCAGTCGATTCCTGCAGCTGCTATGGGTGGCCGTGGCGGTGGTGTTACCTATAATGGTAAGCCTTATGCAGAAAGCGGTGCCAAGGCATCAGACCTCTCTGACGCACAGAAAAAGTTCCTGCAGGAAGACAACCTGCGTGCCGTACTCGTTACCCGCGTAGAGAGCCCAGCAATAGCTGCTGAGTGGAACAACAACGTACAGGCTTTCGTGGAAGGCTTGAACCATGGTATCCCTGCCAACAACAGTTCTGACCCTCGTCATGAAACTTCTTCTGACGCTGAGTACAACTATGGTGCTGGTGGTCAGATTTCTTTGTGGCCATCATCTTTGGGTATGGCTGCTACTTTCGACCCTGCTTTGATGAAGAAGTTTGGTTATATCGCAGCTGAGGAGTACCGTGCATTGGGTATCGCTACAGCTCTATCACCACAAGTTGACTTGGCTACCGATCCACGTTGGAGTCGTTTCAGTGGCACCTTTGGTGAAGGCACTAAGTTGGCTACAGATCTGGCTCGTGCATACTGCGATGGTTTCCAGACCTCTCCAGAGGGCTATCGCATCGATGGTGCTTGGGGTTACCAGAGTGTAAACGCCATGGTGAAGCACTGGTATGGTTACGGTGCACAGGAAGGTGGCCGTGACTCTCACTACAACTATGGTAAGTTTGCCGTTTATCCAGGCAACAACCTTGAGGAACACGCAAAGTCATTTACCGAAGGTGCTTTCAAGTTGGAAGACGGTACTGGTATGGCTTCTGCTGTAATGCCAATCTACAGTATTCTGTTCAACCAGGATCCTTCTGGCGAAAACGTTGGTGGTAGCTATAGCAAGTGGATGATCCAGGATCAGCTGCGCGACAAATATAAGTTTGAGGGTGTGGCTTGCACAGACTGGGGCATCACTGGCGACAACAAGGCTGTTGAGGCATTCGACGGCAAGCCTTGGGGTGTTGAGAATTTGAGCGTGGCAGAGCGTCACTATAAGATCCTGCAGGCTGGCGTTGACCAGTTTGGTGGTAACAACGACAAGGGTCCTGTTTTGGAGGCTTATCAGATGTGGGTAAACGACTTTGGCAAGGAAAGTGCTGACGCACGTTTCCAGCAGAGTGCTTATCGCTTGCTGCTGAATGTATTCCGCACTGGTTTATTCGAGAATTCTTACCTCGACCCAGCAACAACTACTGCTACCGTTGGTAAGAGTGAGTTTATGGAGGCTGGCTATGACGCACAGCTGAAATCTGTGGTGATGATTAAGAACCACGGCAACACTCTGCCTATTAAGGATAAGAAGAAAGTATATATTCCTAAACGCCATCAGACTCAGACCCGCGGATTCTTCGGTATGAGCGGTGAGGACAAGTGGGTGGATCCAGTGAACCTCGACCTCGTGAAGAAGTACTTCGACGTGGTGGATAGTCCTGCTCAGGCAGATTTCGCCATCGCTTTCATCCAGGCTCCTAACAGTGGTGTAGGTTATGACGCTGATGACGCTAAGCGTGGTGGTAACGGTTACCTGCCTATTAGCTTGCAGTACAACGACTATACCGCAACCTATGCTCGTGCAACTTCTATTGCGGGTGGCGACCCATTGGAGAAATTCACTAACCGTACTTTCAAAGGAAAGACCGTGAAGACCTCTAACAAGGACGACCTGAAGATTATTCTTGACACCAAAGCAGCTATGGGCAATAAGCCTGTTATCGTAGTGCTGAATACTGGCAAGCCAGTCGTTCCAGCAGAGTTTGAGGGTAAGGCTGATGCTATCCTGATTTCTTTCGGTGTACAGAACCAGGCTATCTTCGACATCATCAGTGGCAAGAACGAGCCTTCTGGTTTGCTGCCAATGCAGATGCCTGCTAACATGATGACGGTTGAACAGCAGAACGAGGATGTTCCTCGCGACATGGTTTGCTACAAGGATGCTGACGGCAATACCTACGACTTCGCTTTCGGTATGAACTGGAGCGGTGTCATCAACGATGCTCGTGTAGCAGCTTATAAATAATTTTTATAACCCGAAAAGCATTTTTCGTCTACTACGGGAGGACGGGCGATCTACTACGGGAGGATTGCTGGTTCTCCCGTAGTAGATTAAAATAGTCTTTTTTCAGTGTGATTCTATATTTGCTTTCAAAAATAAACTATCTTTGCACAATTGATGAATAAGATATGGAATCAATCGAGTTTTTAGGTTTCGGACTTGACGCTTGGATTACATCGCTACGGTGCTGGGTATGTTTATCATACTATTATGCACCAAGCTGCGTTCTGACATAGTGTTCCTCGGTGCCATCGGCATTCTCTACGTAACAGGTGTGCTCAGTGCTTCAGAAGCCTTCTCTGGTTTCAGCAACACTTCTGTTATCATCGTCGGAGTATTGTTTGTAGTGGTAGCTGGCCTCATGAATACAGGTGTGTTACACTGGATAGTTAAGCATTTTCTCGGCCAACCCAACAGCTACTCGAAGACAGTGACACGCTTGATGCTGCCTGTGGCTGTACTCAGTTCATTCCTCAGCAACACCACCGTTGTGGCTCTTTTTGTCAACATCGTCAAGATGTGGGCAAAGAAACTTGGTGTTTCTCCTTCCAAACTGCTTATTCCTTTGAGCTATGCATCAGGCATGGGTGGCGTTTGCACTTTAATTGGTACGCCGCCAAACCTAATTATCAGCGGACTTTACGAGGAGCAGACTGGTCATGAAATGAACATTCTGACTACCACTATTCCTGGCCTGTTCTGCCTTGCTGTGGGCATATTGTCGATTATCGCCTTGCGTAAATTGCTACCTGAACGCAAAGCTCCAGAAAGCGCTTTTGAATCAACGGGCGAATATACTGTAGAGCTACAAGTCCCTTCGGATAACAAGTTCATTGGTCAAACACTGGGCGAAGCTGGTCTGCTTCATGTGAAAGGAGGAAGTCTGATAGAGATTTACCACTTTGACAAAGTGCAGTCACCCGTCTGCGAAGATGAATACATCATGGGGGGCGACCACCTTGTCTTCGCAGGACAGATTGACGAGATACTGGATTTGAAGAAGAGTCACGGACTGGTAAGTGCCAACCACCATGTATTCTCTGTGAAAGATTTGGAAAAGAATCGCAAACTTCGCACTGCTTTCGTCACCTTCGGTAGCAACCTCATCGGCACGCGGTTGGGTAACAATGAATTCGGGAAGAAAAACAACATTACCTTCGTGGCTATAGCACGACATGGGCAACGCATTAACGAACCTCCTACCGATGTGGTACTGCAGGCAGGCGACACATTACTCTTGGAGTTTCCTCCAAATATCAATATGAGCAGCTTGGAAAACGACAGGAACCTCCAGTTCTTCGATTCCGAGGATGTACCCAACATTGGTTCAGGTACCATTGTTTCCACCGCCATTATGATTGCTATGGTGGTTCTCTCAGCACTGGATGTCATGTCGCTACTTCAGTGTGCCTTCCTCGCTGCTGCTGGAATGCTCATTTTCCGTTGCTGCAATGTAGAGCAGGCCATGAAAGCCATCAACTGGGAAATCTTAATGATTTTCGCAGGCAGTGCCGTACTCGGTCTTGCCATACAAAAGACAGGTATTGCGGAGTGGTTGGCCAATGGTATTCTTGACGTATGCGGAACCAACCCGCTCGTTGTTATGACCACCATCTGTTTTGCCGGTACCTTCCTCACTGAATTTATTTCGAACACAGCAGCGGGTGCCATGTTCTTCCCCATCATGTGGGATTCTGCCGAGAAGTTGGGCTATGACCCATTGCCCTTCCTCGTTGCCCTGATGGTGAGCGTAAGCAGTAGCTTTGCTACACCTATTGGTTCTCCTACCCATATGCTGGTATATGCTCCTGGCGGATACCGCTTCAGCGATTTCATGCGAATCGGTTTGTTGATGAACCTCATCATCCTTGCCGCCAATATCTTTATCATAAGCATTGTCTATCCATTGACACCGCTAAAATAAATACAATGTTTTTCAAAAAATGATGGAGAGCACTGCTATCTGCACGAAAATTGAATTGTATTTGTAATAGGAATAAATAAAGCCCTCGCAATTGCAAGGGCTTTATTATGCTTACTCTACCTCGGGAATTTCTATTTGAGAGCCGTAGCGGTGATACTCATTGGCGATTGACTGCTCTTGAATATAGAGTGCCAATTCGATACGTCCATCCTTTACTGGAGCCGAATGAGCGATGTACTTATCATAGTTGGCAGCAGCCTCACATACTACGTCTGGCATACGGGATGAGATCACACGCACACGCCCATAGTTCTTGATGGACTCCAAGAAAGCGGCCATATTCTCTTGCTTCTTTTCACCCTCGAGTTGCTCAAACAATGGGTTAGCAGCATCCATTGACACCATGAGCTGTGTGCCTACTGTCTTAGCGGCCAACTGCACCATCTGCACTTGTTCGAGTGTTTCATCACCAAACAAGCGGAGTACCATGCCGCCATCTACAGGCAGATAGCGGAACACATTCTGCTCGCCACGAATCTTAGGCTGGATATTGCGTGCGTGTTTGAACTCTTTCTCGTACCATTCAGCATACGACTGCTTATAATCAGTTGTAGAGCCTGGCTTGTCAGTGATATGCATAAATTGAGCACAATAGTTAGGACCACCTGCTTTCAATCCAGGACCAAAAGCGGATAACTTCATGCCGCCAAATGGCTGACGGTTCACCACTGCACCAGTGATACCTCTATTAATATAAAGGTTACCTGCCTTGATATGGTTCTTCCAATACTTCTGCTCTTGTTCATCGAGCGACTGCAAGCCTGATGTCAAACCATAATCAAGACTGTTCACCAAGTCCACTGCTTCCTCTAACGTGTCGAATGGCGTAACTGCCAACAACGGAGCAAATAATTCCGTACGGAAAGTATAAGAATCTGGCTTTACATTTATCTTCACCGTAGGTTTGAGGATGTATTTCTTTTCATCCACAAACTCAGGAGCGATAAGCCATTTCTCACCTGGTTCCAAAACACATGCCTTCTCCAACTTTTCGTTGTGGTTGGTAATCATTGGTCCTACAATATTGCCGGCATTCCAAACGCCACCTACCTTGAGCGAGGAAGCACAGTCCTTGAGCTTCTCCATAAACTCAGGATCCTTATATACCGAGCGCTCAACCAACAGGATAGAACAAGCTGAGCACTTCTGACCTGCATTGCCAAAAGCAGAACGACAAGCGTTCATGATGGCATGGTCGCGATCGCCCTTAGCCGAGAGAATCATCACGTTCTTACCGCCTGTCTCAGCTGACAGAGGTGTTGTTGGGTTAGTATGGGCAATGCTCTGCGCCGTCTCAGTACCACCCGTCAGGATAATGTGCTTAATAACTGGTGAAGTTGTGAGCAAAGGAGTAGCTTCTCGGTCTGCTATAATCACCTGCAGCGCCTCCTTAGGAACGCCTGCTTCCCAGAACGCCTTGGCGAAGAGCCAAGCCACAGGAGCAGCAACAGTAGCTGGTTTCAATACACAGGTATTGCCAGATGCCAAAGCTGCCACCACACCACCGCATGGAATAGCGCATGGGAAGTTCCAAGGTGACAAAACTAATACCGTGCCCTTGGCCTTCATCTCAATGTCGTCCAAAGCAGCATATTTCTTCATCGTAGTGGTGTAGAAGCGACAATAGTCGATGCCTTCTGACACTTCCACGTCGGCCTCTTCCACTGTCTTGCCCGTAATGGCACACATCGAACCAATCAGGTCGCCACGCATCTGCCCCATGATATTCGCAGCTTTGTACATAATGCGATGGCGCTCCTCGATGGTAGTATTCCTCCATCCACCGGCATCTTTCTCAGCGATGTCCAATATTTGCTCTACCTGCACTTTGTTGGCACGAGACATCTCACAAACTATGACATCACCATCCTGACTACGGTCAAAATAGCTTACCTTATCATCATTATACACTAACGTATCGCCTATCTGTGTAGGCAGGGTATCACCAGGCTTCCAATCGCCCCACCCTGCTTTCTCGTAGTTCATCTTGCCGGTAGATTTCCACTTATCGAAAATCTTCTCCACCCACTGCTGATTGCAGAAGCGGTCGAAATCGGTATCAGGCTCGTTGATCATTTCATCCTGAGGTTCCTGTCCGATATAAGGCTTATTGCGGTCCTGCGTACGAGTAGGAATATGGGTGATGGTATCCTTCATATTATACGCGTTGATAAACTGCTGCTGCAACTCCTTCCACTCCGGGGTATCAGGCTTCAACGAGAACGAATGTGTCAGGAAGTTGTCGGGAGCCGTATTTTCATCCATTCGGCGTACCAAATATGAGATGGCATTCAAGAAGTGCTCTTTCTTCACCACTGGCGTATAAAGAATCACATGGTTGCCCAACTTTTGCTGTGCTCTCCAAACATGGTTGGCCATGCCCTCCAGCATTTCGAAACAGAAGCAATCCTTAGGTGTCTGATACATTTGGGTAAGCAAATAAGCATAAGAGATAGTGAAGAGATTGTGTGATGCCATACCAATGTGCAACACCTTCGCATTCTCTGGCTTCAAGCCACGCTCAATCAGGTGCAGATAGTTGGCATCCACCTCAGTCTTGTTAGGACGCACAGGATTTGGCCAGCCGCGCAAGTCGCTCACGATGTTTTCCATATCGAGATTACAACCCTTCACGATGCGCATCTTAATGGGGGAACCTCCAGCAGCCACACGTGCCTTGGCAAACTCCAATAGTTCACTTTGGAAGTCCCAGGCATCAGGCAGATACGACTGAACTACGATACCTGCTTCATAGTTCTTAAATTGTGGCAATGACAAGACATCTTTAAACAACTTCATGGTCAAGTGAGCATCCTTGTACTCCTCCATATCCAGGTTGATGAACTTTGGTCTAGTCACTCCATCTGCATCGGTATAAGGATAGTCGATGGCCGTTTGATACAGCTCTGACATACGGCGTATCAGTTCAGGAAAGCACTCTTTGTAATTCAAGGCATGGGTCTGTGCATAGATACCCGAAATCTTTACAGAGATATAGTTGATGTCTGGTTCTTTCAGCGCTTCCAGATAAGAGTAGTAACGTTTGTCGGCCTCACCATCGCCCAGCACCACCTCACCCAAGAGGTTGACATTCTGGCCGATATTCTGCTGGAAGCGGGTGGCCAAGTGTTGTGTCAAGTGTGGACGCGCTGCATCGATAATCACACGACTGGTATCCCTGCGCAATCGCCACTTGATGATGGGTACAGCCACCCAGTTGAACAAAGGTTTGTAGGCAAAGCCTTGGTACATCTTGAAGAGCAGGCGATCGCCCGTACCCAGGAACTTCGGAATTCCGTACTGGTCAATCAGTTCCTTCACACGCAAAGCCAGTTTTTGGGTATCTCTCACCTGACTGGTCTCATCAAGCATACGCACCATGAACTTCTTGTCGTTGGGCGTAGTCACCATCGTACCATACATGTGTTGCTCATTCTTCTCGGTCTTGGTCAATCCCGAGTAACTCTCGTCGTACAGCTTTCTCATCCATGAGAAAACTTCATCGACAGTAGGCATTTTCTGTTCGGTCATAGTATTAGTTTATTTAAGGTTATTCTTATGTCAAAGATAAGCAGAATAACCAATACAAACAAGTAAATACATTATATTTTTTGCAACATTATTCATTGATAAAGAATAGTATCTAATATGTCAGTTCAAGAAGGCAGTTGCTCAAACAACGGATGGAACAACAATATGTAATTTGTTTGTATAATAGCATAGGCAGACAGAATAGAAAAACTGCTCTGTTTCAAAAATGAGAGGAAACTGTGATATGATATCCCGTTTTTTTCTGTTCAACTGTTCGTTGTTCGGTCTTCTGTCCTTTTTTGTGATAGCTTGCCACCCATGTTACAAGTGCTTATTAATCCCTAATGAAGAATTATTTTTTCTCTCACGAGGAATAAAAAAAGAAATAAATAGGTAACTTTGGTGCATTGTTACGTCAAAACCTTTAATGACATGAAAGATACTATCAAGCAACTGAAATTGGATACAGCACGAAAACAACGTCGTGGGCTGCATTTCATTATGGCATCGGTGTTGATATGGACACTGGTAACTTGTGTTCATGCCACCAGGCTTGACCCTTTGACAAAAAACTTGCTTACATTTTGCTGCACTGCTCCATTAGTGCCCATAGCCTGGATGATATCTCGTTTTATCGGAGTGGAGTTCAGTGATAAAGAGAGTCCGTTTTCATCATTGGGTATCATCTTATCGTGCAACCAGATGCTCTACCTGATTATCGCCATGTGGATATACACCGCCATTCCCGACAAGATGGTGATGGTGATTGCTATAATTTTTGGAGCCCACCTTTTACCTTTCGGATGGTTATATGATTCAAAGGCATATTATATAATGTCAGTAG
>JAEEOD010000310.1 GCA_016284115.1 Bacteroidaceae bacterium | reverse complement strand
GTGACGTGTGATTTTAAGAAGTTAGGTCCTAAGTTTGGCAAACAGATGAAGGCAGTAGCTGCTGCTGTAACAGCAATGAGTCAGGAAGACATCAACCGTATGGAGCAAGAAGGTAAGTTTACCTTCGTGCTGGATGGTGTTGATGCTGTCGTTGATGCTGCTGATGTGGAAATTTTCAGCGAAGATATCCCAGGATGGCTGGTGGCAAACGAAGGCAAACTTACTGTAGCTCTCGAGGTAACCATTACTGAAGAATTGCGTCAAGAAGGTATTGCACGTGAATTGGTGAACCGCATACAGAACCTTCGTAAACAAAGCGGTTTGGAAATTACTGACAAGATTAATATCACTTTATCTAAGAACGAGCAAACAGACAATGCTGTTATGGCATTTAAGGATTATATTTGCAACCAGGTGTTGGGCGCTAGCCTTGTACTGGCCGATAAAGTGGAAGATGCTGTAAAACTTGATATGGACGAGTATGAACTGGAGGTGAAGATTGAAAAAGTTTAAATAAGAAAATAATTACCTTAATCTAAAAAGTGTTGTGATATGGCAGAGAAAACAAGATACTCCGACGCCGAATTAGAGGAGTTTAAGCAGATTATTCTGGAGAAGTTAGAAGTGGCTCAAAGGGATTACAACCAGATGATGGCCAGCTTAAATGGGTCTGATAGCAATGGTATTGAAGATACGTCACCTACTTATAAGGTGATAGAGGATGATGCCTATGCACTGACCAAAGACGAAACGATTCGCTTGGCACAGCGCCAGCAGAAATTTATTCAGAGTCTGCAGGCTGCATTGGTACGCATCCAGAACAAAACTTATGGCATTTGCCGTGAGACTGGCAAACTGATTCCTGCTGAACGTCTGCGTGCAGTACCTCATGCTACATTGAGCATTGAAGCGAAAAGAAACAGATAAACAAGACGTTTTGAACGCTTAAAGTAGATGATGAGAAAAACTATTAAAAAGGGCAGTATATCAGTTATATTGATATTGCTATTATTGCTAATAGACCAGTGTATCAAGATCTATATTAAGACCCACATGTATCTGCATGAAAGCATACGTGTGACAGACTGGTTCTACATCTTCTTTACCGAAAACAACGGTATGGCGTTCGGTATGCAAATCTTTGGCAAACTGTTTCTCACTTCGTTTCGCATCATAGCTGTGGCTGTTATAATGTGGTGTCTGTATAAGTTTGTGAAAGCTCACTTAAAGACAGGTTTCCTTGTGTGTGTGAGCCTCATTCTCACGGGTGCACTCGGAAATATATTTGATAGCATACTCTATGGTGTGATGTTTACTGAGAGTACTTTTTCACAAATAGCTACCTATGCGTCTCAAGATGGCGGCTATGCACCGCTGCTTTATGGCAAGGTGGTAGATATGTTTTACTTCCCTCTTATAGAAACCGAATGGCCCACCTGGATGCCTTTTGTAGGTGGGCAACATTTCGTGTTTTTCAGTCCTATCTTTAATTTCGCTGACGCATGTATCTCAGTAGGTATCGTGGCGTTGCTCATCTTCTATGGAAGATATGTGAACCATGCCTTTGATGTACTGAAATCCAAGAAGTCATGAAATTCATGCGTACCATACCGATGTGCCTTAACATACTATTTTTTATAGCGTGTATTGTGGCTTGTGGTCCTGAAAGGCCTAATAGTATATTGAGCGACAGTAAGATGGAGGAAGTGCTGTATGACTATCATGCAGCTAAGGCATTGGGTGAAGTTGTGTCGCCTTCTGATAAGTACAAGGCTACGCTTTATTATTTGAATGTTTTTAAAAAGCATCATACTACTGAAGAACAATTCGATTCCACCTTATCGTGGTATTCTCGTCATCCAGAAGCATTTGACAAGGTATACCAGAAAGTTATCAAGCGCATAGAGGATGAGAAAAGGGTATTGGAACGTTCTATATCTATCAGTGGACAGGGTAGTAGTGTTACGCAAAGTGGTGATAGTGTGAACATTTGGTCGGGTATGAAAATGTTCAGTCTTACTAATCATCCTTATGATAACTTGTTGACATTCGATTATGAGAACGATGCCAACTATGAAGAGGGTGACACTCTGCATTTTAATGCTCGCTTTCGTTATTTTGATGAGAAAGACAAGCAGATTAATTCTGATGAGGTGGCTGTGATGGCACTTTCAATTCGTTATCGCAATGACAGCATCATCAATCAGATGCATTACATCTTTGATGATGGCAAACATACTTTGACGTTGCACAGCAAAGAAAATGGAAAAATACGTGAGGTATATGGCTTCATTTATCTCCCAGAGCAATCTGAAAAACGTATGCTGTTAGTTGAGGATGTTTCGCTGATACGCATGCACGCTAAGGAAAGATAACCCGATTTATTTTCTTCTTCTAAATTCCGCACAAGTAATGGCTGTAGCTACCGCTACATTCAGCGATTCTGATGTATCTCGCCCTTCTGGATAATTGGGAATATATAATTTTCTGTTAATCAACTTTCGTACTTCTGCTGTAATTCCGTTGCCTTCGTTGCCCATTACTATTAAGCCGGTAGGGCTCAGCGTTTGCATATAGATGTTGGTGCCATCAAGCAATGTGCCATATACGGGCACACTATCATCCAGCCTACCAATTAGCTCAGATAGTGAAACATAGTGCATGTGAACACGAGATAAAGCACCCATTGTGGCCTGCACGACCTTGGGACTATACACATCCACAGTGCCTTGTGAACAAAATATATTTTCAATGCCAAACCAATCAGCTATACGGATGATGGTACCTAGGTTACCAGGGTCTTGCACATCATCAAGAGCCAGACAAAGCTCCTTCTCTATCACGGAAAGATCAGTTTGTTCCTCTCGTTGGTCAAAGATAGCAATCACATTTTGGGGCGTTTTCAGCAAACTAGCACGAGCTATCTCGCCTGTTGTGGCAGTTTCTATTTCATCAACTTGCAGTGTTGGGTGAGCTGCTATCCAATCGGCAGTAGCCGCCAGATATCGACAATGGAAATGCCCCAATATATCGCCTGTCAGTTTGGGTCCTTCTGCAATGAAAACACGTTCTTCTCTCCGTACTTTCTTCTGCTCCAACGAACGGATAAACTTGATTTTGTTCTTCGATATTGCCATACGTTGCTTTTTTCTATGCAAATATACTGCTTTTCTAAGAAAAAACCGCTAAATTTACAACCGAAAAAATGCTTGACAAGGGCTCTCTAGTCTGAGCAATATATGAATAAACGGATAAAACATATAACTTTTTTTTGGTTGTGGGTTATAACCTTGCTCTTTGTAGCAGGTTGTTCTTCCACCAAGTATGTGCCTGAGGGCGCTTACTTGCTCGATGAGGTTGTAATTCACAGCGACAATAAAGACGTGAAGCCAAGCGACCTCAATATGTTTATCCGTCAACAGCCTAACACAAAGTGGTTTAATCTTATTAAGACACAGCTCTATATCTATAATATGTCTGGGCGCGATACTACTAAATGGATAAATCGGGCTTTGCGAAGGGTAGGTGATGCTCCTGTTATTTTCGACTCTTTTGAGACAGAACGCTCGCGCCAAGAGGTGGAAAAGGCTGTACGCAATCTAGGATATATGGGTGCCACTGTAGATGCAGGCACCAAGGTGAATGGCAAGAAAATCATGCTTTCCTATGATATCAAAACGGGTAGGGCATACAAAGTACGTTCCATCCAATATGACATTCCTGATACAACTATTTGGAACTATATGCGTAAAGACACAACTGCCACTTTGCTCAGTGAAGGCATGAATATGGATATCAATGTACTGGATAATGAGCGTACTCGCATCACCACCTTGCTTCAGCAGAACGGCTATTATCGTTTCAATAAGGAATACATTACCTATTCAGCTGATACTACCCGCAACACCTATCTTGTGGACCTCACTATGCACTTGGAACCCTACAGGGCAAATGCTGATAGTGTGCAGGCCAATCATCCTCAGTATTATGTAAATCAGGTAAGTTTCCTTACCGATTATAACGCAATGGAGAGTGGAGACAATGTATTGCCGGAGGATTCTATGCTTTACAAGGGATATCCAATATTCTATCGTGGCAAGCCTTTTATTCGTCCCCGAATATTGTTAGGCAACCAACGCCTTCAAAAAGGTCAGTTGTATAGTGGCAATGATGTACAGCAAACCTATCAGAATTTCAACCGTTTGTCTGTAATGCGATATACCAATATTCGCTTTGATGAACAGCTACGCAATGACTCTTCGTTTGTGGATGCCTATATCCAGCTTACCAAAAACAAATTGCGCTCTGTGTCGTTCGAGATAGAAGGTACCAACTCGGCTGGCGACTTGGGTGCTGCTGCAGCTGTGTCGCTTAGCAACCGCAATTTATTCAGAGGTTCCGAAACACTTACCTTGCGACTAAGGGGTGCCTACGAAGCAGTATCGGGTTTACAGGGTGATTATCGCAATGAGAGCTATACGGAATTAAGTGCCGAAGCATCGATTAACTTTCCTCGTATCTTGTTCCCATTCTTGAGTCATAGCTTCGTCAACCGTATTCGTGCCAACACACTTTTCGAAATGCGGTATAACTATCAGCTGCGCCCAGAGTTTACGCGAATCATTGCCTCAACAGGCTGGAGCTACCAGTGGGGCTTCAATCAGCAGCGCTTGCGCCATCGTATTGATTTGTTAGATGTCAACTACCTGTATATGCCTTGGATTCATCCTGATTTCTATGAAAAATATATTAATCAGGAGGACAACTATATTGTTCGCTACAACTATGAGGATCGCTTGATTGTTCGCTCTGGCTACACCTTCATATATAATAATCGTGGAGCAAACATGGCGTCAAATATCTTTAACGGTACTTCTTATACCTTGCGTGCCAGTATCGAGGCTGCAGGTAACTGGCTTTATGGATTGGCGAAACTGACAAATATGCGTAAGAACAAAGACGGTGAATATTCCATCCTGAACATTCCGTTTGCGCAATACATCAAGGCCGACTTCGATTTTGCCAAGAATATCGCTATTGATAATCGCAACTCTATTGCCTACCATTTGACATTCGGTATTGCTGTACCTTATGGTAATGCCAAGATGATCCCTTTTGAGAAACGTTATTTTGCCGGTGGTGCCAATAGCGTTAGAGGGTGGTCTGTTCGTAGCCTTGGACCAGGTTCTTTTGCTGGTGATGGCAACTTCATGAATCAGACGGGTGACCTGAAGCTGGAAGGCAGTCTGGAATATCGCTCCAATTTGTTCTGGAAATTAGCAGGTGCTGCTTTCATTGATGCCGGCAATGTGTGGACCCTGCGAAACTATGATAGTCAGCCGGGAGGTCAGTTCCGATTCAATGAGTTTTATAAGCAAATAGCTGTAGCCTATGGTATTGGTTTCCGCATCGACTTAGGCTTTTTTATCTTGCGATTCGATGGTGGTATGAAGGCCATCAATCCTGCTTATTCCAGTGGTCGCTACCGATATCCGATCTTACATCCAAAGTTTAGCCGAGATTTTGCCTTCCACTTTGCTGTGGGCTATCCGTTCTAAAACTATAAAAGCTGCTACAGCAGCTTTTATAGTTTATCAGATTTAGAACATTATGCTACAGGTTTGTATCTTGGTACCAGTACCTTCATGCAAATCCATCCTATCAAGTATGCCACAGAACAATAGCAGAAGATGATGAAGTAGCCTGCTGGCTTTCCTTGGAATCCCAAAAATACCATTTGAGTGGCATCGGCATAATCAAACAATTTACCAGAACCGTAGTTGATGAGGAATGAGCTCAAACCACCAGCAGCACTGTTCAGACTCGTAATCGTGGCAATAGCCCGATGTGGGAAGAGGTCGCTACCCACAGAATAAAGGTTAGCCGACCAAGACTGATGTGCTGCTCCCACCAAACCTATCAAGATGATAGGGAACCAATAAGAGTAGTTGCCCAAAGGCTGTGCAAACAAGCCCAACAAAGGGAATATGGCAAATACCAACATCGCTCTCATGCGTGATTTATAAGCATTCCAACCAGTATGGTTGATAATGATGGTAGGCAGTTTACCGCCATATAGCGACAACATTGTTATAGCATACAATACGAAAATCAACATCTGAGCTGTCGGATTATCAGAGGATAGTCCATAGACATCAGACAGATAGGCAGGTGTCCAAAACAAGAAGAACCACCACACACAATCCGTTACAAATTTACCTATCAGAATTGCCCAAGTCTGACGCAGCTTCAAACATTGCATCACCGTGTATTTAGACAAATTACTGTCAGTTTCTTCTGGCTGTTCCTGTACATTACTTCCATCTTGCAGTATGTAAGCCAACTCGGCAGCGTTAACACCCTTGTGGTCTGTTGGTTTGTCATAGATAAACACCCAGAAAGCCATCCAAATAAAGCCTAACGCACCGATAATTATGAAAGCCATTTCCCAACCGTTGCCTATGCCGATGTTTTTGAAATAACGTGCCAGTAAAGGAATGCTCAGTGGAGCAATCAAGGCACCTACAGTAGAACCTGCGTTGAAGATAGAGGTGGCAAATGCACGATCTTTCTGTGGGAAGTACTCAGCCGTTACCTTTACAGCTGAAGGGAAATTACCAGCTTCACCACAAGCTAATATGATACGTGCAGCAATGAAGAAATACACGCTCACCATCGCAATCAGCGAAGCTGTTTCACCTACAGCACTCACCATACCGGCAGCATCATCAAGTCCTACCACTTGCTCGGTTGCCCATCCACAGAGCGCATGAAGACAGGCACCAGCAGACCAAATACCGATTGCCCACAAGTATCCTCGTTTGGTGCCTAGCCAGTCAATGATGCGACCAGAGAAAATATTGGCTATGGCATAAACGATTGAAAAGATTGCTGCTACATTACCATAGTCAGAATCGCTCCAATGGAATTCAGGTGCAATGAAATCTTTCCAAGTCAGCGAGAGCACTTGGCGATCAAGGTAGTTAACTGTGGTAGCGATGAATAACATAATACAGATAATCCATCGCACATTACTCATTTTAGATTGAAGGTCTTTCGAATTCATTACTTGTTTATTCTTTATGATTATTGACAAAATTATTCTTTTTATTATCAGTTTGCAACAATTTGCAAATTATTTTTCAATTTTGCTTGCAAGTTTAAAACATTATCCATATCTTTGCATCGTTGAATTAGATTAAAGGTCTAAGTGCATTATTCTGGGAATTCATAAAATTAGTTTTTAGGTAAAAAAGTAATAGGTTAGTTTTATTAGGTTAAAGTTGGATTTTTGAGAGTATAGAAATTAACATTCTCAAAAAAAGACAGGGGAATACGTGAGTATTTCTCTGTCTTTTTTTAAGGAAGGTAATACTGTCCTTTCTTTCGGGTATTCCAATAGTTAATGGCATGTGTAGAACATACATGATAGCAAGCTAGGCAATTGGTGCAGCTTCCATCTTGGTGCCAACGGGGTAGTACAGGTTCTCCTTCCATGCTGATATTTGCTACCGGACATGCTTTGGCACATTTCCCACAATGAATGCACAAATCAGCATCCACTTTGAAAGGATTGTCGGTAATCAGCCACTTGTTGAAAGGTATGCCCAGCACATAAGTCTTGATGTAGGGTAGTATACCTTTAAACACCAGCTCTTTGCCAACACATCGCTCATTAATAAGTTCAATAAAATTTTTCAAGTCCTCACATGCCTTTGCCATCTTTCGCTGCACCTTCTCCTTTGAGTCAGTCTTGAACCCAGGCAGACACACATAACTCTCAGGCATCGTGAGAGAAAACACACTGTCGGCATGCAGTCCTTGATGGTGTAACGCCTTCTGTAGTTCCTTCATGCAGTGCCCTATGTCATCACCACAAGTAGTTAGTGCATAACAGTAGTGCCCCTCGGCATTTATTGTCATACGACTGATGAAGTTGCGTACAATCTTTGGAGGCATCCATCCATGTGTAGGAAAGCAAAAGCCCAATCGTTCGCCTTCCTCCAGCACATAGTGACAGTCGCCCTTCATCTCATCGGGGATGAAGAACAACCGTTCACCTGTGCCAAAACCCAATTGGACAGCCGCCCAACGCGTATTCCCTGTCCCTGAGAAGTAAAAGATCATGTTTAGTCTTTCAGAGAATACGTCACAGTAGTTACCACACGAAGCTTCTTGATGTAAGGCGTTGTTTCATCACGATCTTCAATTGAGAAGGTACCCTGTGTAGCCTGCATAATGCCACCTAAACGGCTGTTGCTGTTCTCGGCAAATTGCAAAGCAGCCTGCTCAGCATTCTTGATAGCTTCCTGCATCATCTTTAACTTCATTTCCTGGAACTCAGTGAAGTCATAATTTATATAACCCTCATCGATGGCAATGCCCTGATTCAGCAACTCACCAATCTTGCCTGAAGCCTTGCGCACCTCGTCCACCTTTTTGGTCTTTACGGTGATGCTGGCAGTCATCTGATAGCGGTAAGGAGACTTGTTCTCGCTCCACATATTGCTGTTTCTGTCGTACACTGTTGGAGAGTTCATTGTGATTTCGTCCTCACTCAGCCCATTTTCCTTGATGAAACGCACAATAATGTCACGTGTTTTGTTCACACTCTGGTAGAGTGAAGGCAAATCGTTGCCCTGTTGTGAAAAACTCAATGGCCACGTTACCGTGTTGGCAGGCACCTCATTTTCAGAGAGACCTTTCACCGTAACTTGTCTGTCTTTGTTTACAAAATTGTCAATACCTGCCTTCAGGCAGTACCCCAATACTACGAGGCCTAGCGCAATAATCGCAGCCTCAATAATTTTGTTTCCTTTTTCCATTTTATAGTTAATTTAGATTATTATTGAAAATTCTTCTATTAAATTGTTATTCATAATTGACAAACAAACTATAAAGCATTACTTTCTATAGTATTCATTTGCCTTTTGCAGCGTCTCAGGTTTACCAATATCAAACCATGTAATGCCTTTCAACTCATAGCCACGCAAGTGCAACTGCTGGCACACCGACAAGTAAAATGGGATGATAGAAAAATTTCCCAGCCACTCAGTGCCTTCACCCATAAAATTAAATATGGTGGGCGAAATCACGTGGATGCCCTCAAAAGCCAGTTCTCGATACAGTTCAAGATTCATCACAAACCCCTCGGGCTTTACTTCGCCAGAGGTTTTATTGATCCATCCATGCAAGCGCGCATCCTTGTCAAACATCAGCTTTCGGGTAGTAATCCGGTCACTTACCAACAAAGTAGCATCGGCACCACTTTGCACATGACTCTCATACACGTGCCCTAAGTCTATGTCGCTCAAAATATCCACATTGTGCACCAGAAAAGGCTCGTCACCCTCTAAGAAGTGTCTTGCCTTCAAGATGCCACCGCCCGTATCTAGCAACTTATCGCGCTCGTCGCTGATGTGGACATCCATTCCAAAGTTGTCGTTCTGCTGCAAGAAATCGATGATCTGCTGTCCTAAGTGATGAATGTTGATGGTCACATCGTTGAAGCCAGCATCTTTCAGTCGCAGCAGCGTACGCTGTATCATGGGAACACCCCCTACAGGCACCAGCGCCTTAGGGATGCTGTCAGTTATAGGACGCAGGCGTGAACCTATGCCTGCAGCGAATATCATAGCCTTCATTTTGCAGCCAAAGTTTGTTGTATATTCTGTTCTCTGTGTATCAAATTCACCTCCACACCAAACTTTTCATTCAGGTGTTCCGCTAGGTGTTGTGCTGCATACACAGAGCGATGCTGACCGCCAGTACATCCGAAGCATACCGACAGATTGGTGAACCCACGTTCTATATAACGTTTCACAGATGCATCAACCAGTGCATACACATGCTTCAGGAAAGACTGTATCTCACCGTCTTCCTCCAGGAACAGTATCACAGGCTTGTCCAACCCGATAAACGGTTTGAAACGGTCATACTTACCAGGATTGTTTATAGCACGACAATCGAACACATAACCACCGCCATTACCCGTTGTATCATCAGGGATACCTTTTTTATATGCAAAACTCATCACCTTCACCACCAATGGCTTCTTCTGCTGGTCCTTAAACTGCTTCAGTTCGGTAAGCTGTTGCAGCACCTCACACAAGTAAGAATATTCAGGGTAGGGGCGTTTCAACAGTTGTCGCAGGTTCTCCATTGCAAACGGGATGCTCTGCATGAAGTGAGGCTTCTTCTCGAAATAGCCCCTGAAACCATAGGCACCCAATACCTGCATCGTACGGAACAGCACGAAGTGGCGCAGTTGCGAATAGAACTCCGTCGCGTCAATCCTGCGATATACATGCAAAGCATTCAAGTATTCCTGCAATAGTTCCTGGCGCAGAGTCTCAGGATAATTAGCTTTTGCCTGCCACAAGAACGATGCCACATCATAATAGAATGGTCCCTTTCTGCCACCTTGGAAGTCAATCAGCCAAGGTTCACCATCCATTATCATCACGTTACGACTTTGGAAATCACGATACATAAAAGTATCCGATGAGCTCTGCAATAGCACCTCTGCCATCCGTTGGAAATCATCCTCCAAACGGTTCTCCTGAAACGCTAGTCCTGTAGCTTTTAAGAAACAATATTTGAAGTAGTTCAAGTCCCACAAAATGCTACGTTCATTGAATTCAGCCTGTGGATAGCACACACTGAAGTCTAACCCCTCGGCACCTCTGAACTGCACCTTTGCCAGCAGACGCATCGTCTTCTTCAACAGCGTCTTCTCCTCGTCACTGAACTGATGCGTCAGTCGTCCTTTTTCAATCGCTTTGAAAAGCAGCAAATCACCTAAATCTTGCTGAATATAGAACATCTTGTCTTGGCTGACAGCCATCACCTCAGGTACAGGCAATCCCTTTTTCCTGAAATGCTTCGCCATAGTCAGAAAGGCACGGTTTTCTTCCAGAGATTCGCCCTTTACCCCTATCAGTGTAGGTTCTCCTTTCAGACGGAAATACAGACGGTTAGAACCAGATGAAGGCATCTCTTCAATCATTGCAGGTTCATGTCCGGTGTAGGAAATATAGAGTTGTTTCAGTTCGTCCATCTTTTATATTTATACACTGCAAATATACTTTTTTAAATATTTATGTCCGGATAGAGGAGACGATCAATTTTCTGGTTCTTTCTTAATGAGTTCAAACAATCGTTGCATCAATACACGCTGATCCACCAGCAAATTCCAGATGCCATCTTCGCTTAGTACCCCACGACGTAGGTTGTCAGGCAACAGTCCCTCTTCGTCAGCCATTAAGTCAGCTTTCCACTCCTCGCTGCCCAAATACTTGTTTAGTACTTTCATGTCTGAATTCATCATGTCCCATTCGTCCAGCGCATATTCCATTGATCTCAATACCTTCTCAGCCCTGCGCATACGCCGTTCCATTCCTTTTATACGGGCAACTATTTTATTCGTTGTTTTATTCATTACATTTCCCTCCGAGACTAGTTTTTTTTATGATACAAAGTTAATAGTTTTTTTTTAATTTCATTATCTTTGTGGCTTAAAACATTAACGAACAAAATTATTAAATATGAAAACTGCAATCATTACTGGAGCCAATAAGGGCATTGGTTTCGGCCTTGCCAAACACTTGGGTCTCTCAGGTTGGCAAATTATCATTGGAGCACGTCAACAAACACGTGCAGAAGAAGCTATTAATAAGCTAACATCTTTAGGAATCAAAGTATTAGGATGGGTAAATGTTGAATTGTCCAATTCCACTAATCTGGCAAATGCTGCCCAAGAAATCAGTGAAAAATACCCTGATTTGACCTTACTGGTCAATAATGCCGGCATTCCAGGCGACATGAGTGTCGATGGTCTTCACACCGAAATGCAAGATATCAAGCGAACAGTCGATGTCAATTTCATCGGCACGTTCTATCTTACCCAACTGCTGATGCCTCTGCTCACGAAGAATAAGGGCAGGATTGTCAATGTCACTGTACCATCGACCATCAGTCCCTATTGGCATCCGTTGGCATATGTTGCCAGTAAGGCTGCACAGAATGCCATGATGGGTGTACTGGCGATGGAGTTCCAACAGAACAACACGCCACTTGAGATATTTTCCGTACATCCAGGACCCACCACCACCGATCTCAATGGCAACATGGTCCTGCCTGGTTTCCATGACATCGAAACGGTGGGCAGTAAACTGGCTGCACTTATCAATGACGGTATCAACCATCAGGGAGAGTTCATCGAGCTATATCCTATCGTGAAAGAAAACTAACAGATGTATCCTCTCAGCCTCTCCCCGATAAGGAGGGGTGTTTTTTCTGTGACTTATTTATAGAGTAGGAGAGACTTTCCCTTGACTTTTTGTGAGTAAATAAAACTACTTTGTCAGAAATTCTTTATATTTGCAAGTGAGAAAGATAAACCTAAATAGATAGATGCATGATGAAAAAAATTCTGTTATTCTGTATGGTTACACTGGCTTTAACGGCCTGCAACAACCAACCTAAAACACCTGGTTTGGTGAAAGTAACTGGTGGCTTGGTACAAGGTGTGGTGGAAGACGACATGATGATTTTTAAAGGCATTCCATTTGCTGCCCCTCCTGTGGGCGACCTGCGTTGGAAAGCTCCACAGCCTGTCATCCCTTGGGAGGGAGTACGTGATGCCAGCCAGTTCGGTCCTAGCCCTCTATCCAGCATGGGCTTCCCCAAAGATGCCAGCGAGAACTGTCTCTACCTGAATGTGTGGACACCTGCTAAATCAGCAAAAGACAGACTGCCTGTGATGGTATGGATTTACGGTGGTGGTTTCTCAATGGGTACCTCATCGTTTTATGACGGTGCGCCCGTTGCTCGTGAAG
>JAEEOD010000309.1 GCA_016284115.1 Bacteroidaceae bacterium | reverse complement strand
GCATTGGCTATGTGTGTAATTACCATCCACAAGTAAACGACCATATTGTGCTAAAGGCAAAAAAACGGTCACAAGACGGTAATCTTGGTAAAGAAACAACTGCAGAAACCACTGTGCCTGCCAAACCCTCGATTGAAGTATTGAGCCATGAGGTTTTAAGAGACGACTCTTATCACGAGGTAAATCAGTTGTATTCTGGTGCAGATACGATTATGCGCATCACTTGTCGCATCAACGATGCAGGTGGTGAGCAGTATTACCGGCTACGCATCAGGGGGGAGAGAAGTTTCATCACCGAAACATGGTATAATCCTGAGTTTGAAATAGAGGGTGTACAAGAATATGAATATGATTACTATTTAACAATGCAGGATATTTATTTCTCTGAAGACCCATTGTTTATTGACTCTCGCTTAAATAGTAATTTCGGAGGGTGGCCAGCCTATTTCAGCAATGTTTTCGATAATTCAAAAATTAAAGGAACTTCCTACACAATTACCTTAGATAGCCCAATGCCCGGTAATAATTTTTACATCCAATCAGCAACAGATTATAGCACAGGGAAAACAGTATGGGAGCAAATTATAGTAGGTGAGAAATTCTCCCCACGGGTGATGGTGGAGCTACAGGCCATCTCGCCAGAATTTTACAGGTATCTGAAGAGCTTACAGCTCTATCGCATCACACAGTCCGATGCCTTCTTCGAGCCAGTTCAGGTATTCGGTAATGTGCAAAATGGCTGGGGCATTCTCGGCAGTCTCTCCAGTCAGCGCATCTTCATATCCTACGAGTAAATTCTCTGTATTATTCATAATTATTTAGGTTAATAATTCCTTAGATTGGCGGGGCATTTGTCCCGCCTGTTTTATTAGCTCTTAATCAAACTACAGTCTTGGGAAACCCCCTTTAAGATAGGGAATCTGCTGCATTCATACGCTCTGACTCGTATTCAGCATTGGGTTTGGGTTGATGGTAAACTTCGATAATAGGTGCATCAAGTGCTACCTCAATAGAAGTCAATGTATCAATGGTAAAATTATGGGTGCCACGCATCCATTTACTAATCTCTGCCTCACTCTTTCCGAGTTTCTGAGCAAGATCTTTCTGCTTCATGCCTTTAGCCTGCAAGACCTCGTGTATACGATCAACAATACGAAAAGACAATGAGACTGTCTGGCGTATTTCAGGGTTTACTCTTGAACGCCTTTCCTCCAAAATACCATTTCTATTCATATCTCGTAAAGTTTAAGTTTCCTACAATTTCTTTATCAACTAGCACTATTGTTCCGTCTTTTATTCGCGATGATATAAACCTGCTTGTATCAATCAACAGCTTCACATATGGAGCCAGTTCCTCACTCTCTTGCCAACTCCTTGAATCCTTGAGACCACCGTTGCCGAATACAAGGATCTTATCGGAGAGTCGCAAACAATACAACCTATCTTTGTTACCTACATCAATGGGTATAACACCCACACCGTCTCCATATTTGCCTTCTGGGCGGAAATAGCGTTCCAAAGCACCACGCTCAGCTATCTGATCTAACCACGAAACAATAACGTCAATCTCGTTATCGTATTCACATCCTACAGGGAATTTCTCAAAGAAGGCCTCCAACTCTGTCAGTTCCTCATCTTTCATCTTAATGCTATAGAAATTGACATTTTCATGCTCTTCTATGAGTTCAATGCTGTATTCCTGTTTCATGCAATAATTAACTTTTAAGTTACGTACAAAGGTAAATTGATTCTTTCGATTATCCAAATAATTAACTTAAAAATTAATTTTCAATAATGCATTTTGTCTATTCGAGCCAGCATAACGCAGAAAAATTACCAGAATTCTTATAGCCTTTGTCAGAAGAAGTGCTTATATTTGCAGAGAGAGTGCATGTGGTAAATGCACCCCGTCATTAAAATAAGGTAATATGAAAAGAGCATGGATCATGGCCCTGGTGATGGGCCTACTCTGCCTGCAGGGCTGCAAGCAGAAAGCAAGCCAGAGCGAGAGCGTGGCAACTGAACAAAGTGATAATGAGACAGAACAGCTGATCTACCACTACCCGCTGGGCAGTACGGAGGTAGTGCTGCTGAGCGACGGACAGAACACGGGTGACCCGAGCGTGCTGGTTGGGGCATCGGAGGAAATCATCAAGGAGTTTGTACCTACGGGCAAGGCTGGTGGTGCATTCAACATCTTCCTGCTGAAACTGAACGGCAAGAACATATTAGTGGATAGCGGCATGGGATTTCATCTGGTGGAGAACCTGGCTAAGGAGGGCATCAGTCCTGAGCAGGTGGACATGGTGCTGCTGACGCACATGCATGGCGACCATATAGGCGGACTGATGAAGGACGGACAGCGGGTGTTCCCTAATGCTGAGCTGTACATCTCAAAGAAAGAGGTGGCTTACTGGACCGACAAGAAGATACAGGCTTCACTGCCCGAGGGACAGCAGCGCGGCTTTGCAGGCGCACAGGCTGTGGTAGAGGCTTACAAGGACAAGCTGCACCTGTTTGAGCCACAGCAGGCAGAGAAGATGGAAGAACTGATACCTGGCGTAAAGAGCATAGCCAGCTATGGTCACACACCGGGACATACCTGCTACCTGGTAGAGAATGGCGGCAGCAAGCTGTTTATATGGGGCGACCTGATTAACTTCCCCACCGTGCAGGTGCCACATCCTGAGATACCTACACGCCATGACATTAATCCAGTAAAGGCTGCAGAGAGCCGTGCCCAAGTGCTGAACTGGCTGGAGAGCCAAGGCCTCACAATGGCAGGCATGCACGTGCCTTATCCTGGCATGGGCAACCTGACCAGAACACAGCGCGGTCTAGAACTTGAATTGCTGAAGTAAAGGAGAGCCACTGCGGTGGTCTTTACGGCCATCACTGTAAATTTCAACAAATAAACCCGGCAGCATCCACTACCCCGTGGGTGCTGCTGTTGTATATTAATAGTGCAAGGTTAAAGAGTGTTAATATCTTGCAAGGTTACAGGATTTGGTAGTTTAATAGACAGATAAAGAAACTAACTTTGTGTAATAAACTAGCATGACTATGAAAGCAAAGACATTATTGATTGGATGTATGGCTTCCCTCTGCATGTGGAGTTGCAGCAGCAAAGATGATGTAATTGATATTGATAAGCCTTACGAACCTAAACCAGAAGAACCAGTGACAAGGCACAGCTATAAGCCTGTGGAGCTGAGCGAGACGCAGCAGGCCATCAATGCCAGGTTGCAGGAATTCTCTTGGAAGCTGTTCAAGGAGGTGTATGTAAACCGTAAAGAAGGTGATAACTTGATGATATCCCCAATCAGCCTGGAGGTTGACCTGGGTATGTTCATCAACGGCTTGGAGGGTGAGACCTTGAAAGAGGTGCTCAAGACCATGGGACTGGAGAACTTCACCAAGGAGCAAATCAACGACTTCTTCCAAACCATGATGACAGGCATCGAGAAAGCTGACGAGATTGTTACGTTTAAGAGTGCTAATTCTTTTTGGTACACTAAGAATGGAGATGTGAACAAGGACTTCACATCACTTCTAAAGAATAACTATGATGCGAAAACTGAAAGCGTGGATTTCAGCGATCCTAAGACCAAGGACGTCATCAATTCATGGTGTGCAGAAAAGACAGAGAATAGAATAACAAAGATGATAGAAAGAACTGACCCATTAGACTTGTTTCACTTGATGAATGCTGTGTATTTCAGGGCTAGATGGAATGAAGAATTCTCACCATCAATGACAAAGAAAGAACCCTTTAATTATGCTGATGGCAAGACTGAAGACGTCGATATGATGTTTCAAAAGAAAATCTCATATTATGGGGAGTCAGATGCTTTTCAGTTTACATATTTGCCATTTATAGATTATTCATTCACCATGCTGCTTTTCTTACCTAAAGAAGGAGTAGATTTAGCAGATGCAATACCTGCTACTTTTAATGTCGACTCATATAAATCTCTTAATGGGGAGCTCACTGATGTAAGTTTGTGGATACCGAAATTCACAACTGAATACACGGAAAACAAACTTTTCCCATATATGCAAAACATTAATCCAAATCTGAAATTTTATGTTGATGATATTAAGTTGTTCAATGATTTGGAAGTCCCAGTTTTGGGTGCTAAGCAAAAGACATACATCAAGATTGATGAAGAGGGAGCAGAAGCAGCAGCGATTACAGATATAATGGGGAATGGTGCTTTTTTAGTTCCCGAGCATGTTGAGATGCGTCTTGATCGTCCGTTCTTCTATGCCATTGTAGAGAACAATACACAGTGCCCATTATTCATTGGCTACTATGGTAACTGACACTTACATTCTGGTTTTAAGTTAGTAATATTTCTAAGTAAATGAAGCAATAGGCGGGGTATGTCCTCGCCTATTTTATAAAGCCACCTTACCTGCAGAGTGCCCACAAGGTTAAAGAGTGTTAATATCATGCAAGGTTACAGGATTTGGTTGTTTATTTACATGAAAGAACATAGAAAGGGACCTGCAGAGGAGAAGATGTGACAGACTATATGAGCGACCTGCAGAAGCATAGTGAGCGCGAACTTGCTGAGATGTTGCAACGGGGCGATGCCTCGGTGATGGGGGAGTTGTATGCCCGTTATGCACGTCACCTTACGAGCGTATGCTCTCGATATATCATTGATTATGAAGATGTAAAAGACACACTTCAAGAAAGCTTTATCAAGATATTCACAAAAGGCAGTAGCTTCAATTACAAAGAGGAAGGCTCACTGAAAGCATGGCTTAGACAGATTGTAGTGAACGAGTCATTGGCTTTCCTGAAAAAGAAAGGACGACAAGGCTTGGTGGTGTTTGACGACAAGTTGATGACGGACGTCAGCGAGGAACCAGAAGAAGATATGAGTATCCTACCAAAGATACCAATTGATGTGTTGTATCAAATGATAAGAGCCTTACCGCCTGGCAACAGGATAGTATTTAACCTGTATGCCATTGAGGGGAGGACTCACAAAGAGATAGCAGAACTGCTGGGCATACAGGAGACGACCTCCATCTCACAGTTGTCAAGGGCCAAGAAAATGCTGGCTAAGAAGATTAAAAAATACGTAACTGAAAAACAAGAACCAAGATGAAAGAGCAATGGATGAAAGACATGCAAGACCGATTCGCAGACTTTGAGCAGCCTGCGCCAGAAGGTCTGCTGGATGATATCCAGCGAGAGATGGAGCATCGCGGCTTGGTTCCTGTTAACAAAGCCAGTGATACCCAGCGCCGCTTGATACCGCTATGGATGAGGGGAGCAGCTGCGGCTGCCATAGTAGCTGTGGCCATCGGCACAGGCACCCTTTTGCTGACGGATGACAATAATCTGCCCAAACCCGTAGCTCAGGAGCAGACCGTTGAGACACAAACACTGCCTACATACATTGATGAGCCCAAAAATGAAATAGCTGAGGCTATGGCGACACAAAAGCCTAAACAGATGGTTAGGAATCGGAAAATCTCTGAGTTGTTGTCTACAGCACCAACTGTAGCAAAAGAGGACTTGATGGCTGAAACACTTCCTGATACTGCAACTGAAAGTGAGCATATAGATGCCGAGTTGCCCCCTACTGTAATTGTGAACGATGTGCAGGAGACAAAGCAAGAGGAACTGATACAGGAGTCAGATGTTGAATATACAACAACCGTTCCGGTAGTCTCTCAAACACCATCTGCTGCATCAACCAAAACTTATCAGCCTAAGCGCAGCAAGTCGGGCAACAAGCGTTGGGAAATTGGTGCCAGTATGGCTGGCATGCAAGGATTGGGCAGTCCCAACTATGACATTTACTTGTATGGCAATAGGATTTCTAAGAATGGCATGGATTTCCTTAATTCTGTGGTTAAGCCAAGTGACATTATTACTACTCATCCTGATCATGATCATGGGGTTGCTATCGGTGATGGTAATGGTCACTCAGGTAATTCAGATTACACCCCTCCAGCAAATCCAGGTTATGACAATCCGACAACACCTGTGGAGGATTATAACAATGGCGGAGTCATAAGTGGCTTTAATAATTACAGCAGCAATTACGGTCGCACCCGAGGTTTCTACAACAACAATGGAGGCTAAATGGTGAGTATCAATCAGCA
>JAEEOD010000308.1 GCA_016284115.1 Bacteroidaceae bacterium | reverse complement strand
CTATTCTTATTTTGGATGAAATCCAAAGTGGCTATGGTAGAACGGGCAAGTTCTTTGCACATCAACATAGCGGCATTCGCCCAGACATAATCACCATAGCTAAAGGCATTGGAAATGGTTTCCCAATGGCAGGTGTATTGATTAGCCGTATGTTTAAGGCTGTTTGCGGACAGTTAGGCACCACCTTTGGTGGTAATCATTTGGCATGCAGTGCAGCTTTGGCTGTGATTGATGTATTTGAGCAAGAACACTTGGTAGAAAATGCAGCCAAGGTGGGTAATTATCTCCTTGAGCAACTTAAGCAAGTAAAAGGCATCAAAGAAGTACGTGGCAAAGGACTCATGATTGGTTTGGAGTTTGAAGAACCAATAAAGGAACTGCGCCTTCGTCTATTGCATGAGCAGTACGTGTTTACGGGAGCCAGTGGTACAAATGTACTTCGCTTGCTGCCCCCACTCTGCCTAAGTATGGAAGAAGCAAAAGAGTTTATTAATCGACTAAACAAAGTGTTATGAAAATAGCTATAATAGGTACTGGAAATATGGGAGGAGCAGTCTGCGAAGGACTGTTCAACAAAGGTTTGAATGCAGAATTTCAGATTACCGCATCAGATGCCTCACAAGACAAACTGGAGATACTGAAAGCCAAGTATCCAACACTTGACATCACCAACAACAACCAACAAGCTGCACAAGATGCCGACTTGGTAATTGTTGCAGTAAAGCCCTGGTTAGTAAAACAAGTGGTGGAAGGCTTAGGTTTGTCAGAGAAACAAATTTATGTTTCCATCGCGGCAGGCGTTGATTTCGCACAGTTACAAAGTTTCACGCAACTGGCTTGCCAACCGATGTATAGGGTAATCCCTAATACTGCTATCAGCGACCAGCAAAGCATGACATTGATATGCAAGTGCAACACCACTCCTCAGCAAGATAATCTGATTAATCGTTTATTCGGTAGCTTGGGTAGTGTACTGTTTATCCCTGAGAGTAAGATGGCTGCTGGGACTGCCATCGCTTCATGCGGTATCGCCTATGCACTGAAATACATACAGGCAAGCATTCAAGCAGGTATTGAATTGGGACTCACCGCCCAAGAAGCACGCAAACTTACTACACAGACACTGATAGGTGCCACTACTCTGCTTAATGCTCATGGACAGCATCCTGCCACAGAGATTGAAAAGGTTTGTACCCCTGGAGGACTCACCATCAAAGGCATTAACCAGTTGGAGCATGATGGCTTTACTTCTGCCATTATCAACACCATGAAAGCTTCACTGTAAGATTACTATTTTGAAACCATATTCTCTCCAGGCTGGTTCTTGAGCGTCAATGCTATCTTGCGTTGGTTAATCTTCACTTTGCCTGTTAACAACTCAGGCAAGTTATAGCTCATCATTTGGTCATTATAAAATTTATAGGGATGACGTTGAGGTAGTAAGAATGGTTTACTGGCATTGCCCTGCTCATCAATGTAGGTGATATAAGGGCGAGAGTAATAACCATCTATCCTACGACTGCTAAACACCATCCAGTGCGAATTGCTGCCCCAAGAGTGATAGGCGTCAGCGCGTACGCTATTAGCATCTTCTAATGCTTTCATCTCTCCCGTAGTCAAATCGATAATATAGAGGTCAGCATCTTTCTTGGTAGCAGGGAAGTTCCCATATTCCATTAGGCACACAACCATCCAACGACCATCGGGAGAAATACGCGGATGAGCAACACTCATACCTTTAGTCTTTGCGTTGAAAAGCGTATCAACTTTTGTACCTATTATTGCTTTATCGGCATCAAAATCAACCCGACAAAGGCTGTATTTCAATTCGTTAATGTGGTGCTCTACACTGTCAAACGCCTCGGCAGTACAATAATACAAGCTCTTACCATCGGGCGAAAAAGTAGGGAATGTCTCGTATGCAACCTGAGATGACAGTTGTTCATTCGTGAATGCCTCCAACTTCTCCATATCATACACCACAACATCCGACTCGGTATCATACACCTCCACCCTGTCTTGCGAATGATAATAATAGCTTTGCCAAGTAGCGTTGACAGATGCTACAATATACTTGCCATCCGGATGCCAAAAAGGATATTGCATATTGCCTATGGTTTGATCCGTTTTGGTATTGAGCTTTTTCACCTGTTCATTCTCGATGAAAGCGGTTCCCGGTGCTTTGGCACGGCTATGAAATATCATCTTTTCAGGATTACGGCTATTGAAGGTGTGGCAGTTCACACAGCCATAATCTGTCAATCTGTTCTCAAATATCGGACTCTCCTCAAAATTCTCCAGATTGCGCTGATAGATACCCATGCGGTTCCATTGCTCATAAGGAGGAATAAGGCGATAGGCGAGATACGGATCAATCTCCTCAGCAGACACATGAATTGTTATATTAGGGTATGTGTGCCATCCATCATCTATTTTCTTTGCTACCGACAGTATCAAATCTGCATCTTTGTTTGCTTCTAGCAAGCCGTGCCAAGTTTTTACAGGAATATC
>JAEEOD010000307.1 GCA_016284115.1 Bacteroidaceae bacterium | reverse complement strand
ATATGATTGTCCATAATTTTTACAAGGGAATTGGAAGGGTGAAAAAGTTTTTCCCTTTTTACCTTCTTACCTTTTTACCATTATCCGTTAGTGCGCAGTATAACAACAGTGGCATTAGTGCAGGATTCTTTGACTCCAGTGAAAATAGCACCATCAATTTTTCGGATTTCCATTTACCTCCATTGGCTGTATTATTTGAAAACGCGAAACAGAGCCCTCAGATTCTGACACTTGAGAAGGCTCAGGAGATTGCGCAGGCAGAAGTTGCCAAGCAGAAGCGCCACATTTTTTCGTATGTCACAGGCCATGCTAGCTATAGTTATGGTAAGACCGATATGTGGGGAAACAGTTCCAGTGCCTATAACCTTGTATTACAGCAGTATCAAGGCCGCGAGCAGAGTTATTGGAATGTCGGTGTCAATTTAGCAGTACCTTTAGAAGATATTTTGGACCTGAAGGCATCAGTCCACCGCAAGAAACTCGAAGTTGACAAAGCTATTATTGCCAAAGACCAGGCATACGATCAACTAAAATTACAAATTGCCACATTATTTATTAAAATAACAAATAGCCTAGTTGCCCTTAAAACGGCCAGTGAAAATGCGGCCATTTATCAAGGAGCTGGAGCTTTGAACTTGGAAGATTTTCACCAAGGCAATATGTCCATCGAAAGTTTTGCTGACACAAAACGCTGGGAACAAGGTGCAGTATCAACTTACCAAGGTCTCCAGACACAAATCACCACAGACATTATTACTTTGGAAATATTAACCCATACGCCTATCCTAACCAATACTACCACAGATATTACTCTGAATAGTGGTATTTCGAAATCTGAGAAACAGATTCGTAAGGAAAACAAGGCTGTTGAAAAGAACATTCGCAAGACCGCAGAAGCAGAAGAAAAGCGGTTCCGTAAAATGGAACAAGCCGACCAAGCAGCTCAAAAGAAAGCAGCCAAACAAGCAGAAAAAGCAGCAAAGAAAAATAAATAACAACAATTATTCAGACAACTATGGATTTATTCAGATACATCGTCCGTTTTTTATATAAGATTCGCTGGTATTTAGTGATTCTTCCTTTGATTGCCCTGATTGTGGCATGGTTTATGACCCGTAATATGGAGCGTATCTACGATGCGAACACCACTATTTATACGGGTATGATTACAGGCTATAACCTGGAAGGTGGCACTGGTGCTGCTGGAGGACAGTCGCAGACTAACATCACCAACTTGATGTTGATTATCACGACCGACAACACCATCCATGAAGTGGCTCTCCGTTTGTTTGGCCGTTGTATGATGTATGGTAATCCTAACAAGGACAACAATTACATCTCTGCCCAGCATTTCCGTGAATTAAGCGCATCTGTACCTGCTGATGTCAAAGCATTAATTAACCATAATAGTGAGTCAGCGACCTACGCCAACCTCAAGGCTTATGAAAAGCCTTCTGTCGATAACTACATATTTAGTTTATTAAATTATCACCGATGGTTTGGCATTAATAATATTACTTCAAAATTAAAGGTTTTACAACTCAACAGGAGTGATATTATTGACATCGGCTATTCAGCCAACGATGCTGGTATTGCGTTTAATACACTTGATATTCTGAATGAAGTCTTTGCTCGTCAATACCAGCAGTTACGTTTTGGTGAAACCAACAATGTCATCAAATTCTTTGAGCGTGAGGTTGCTCGTCTCTATCGTATTCTGACCAGCGCAGAAGATGATCTCATTCGCTATAATGTATCTAAACGCATCATCAATTATGGTGAACAAACAAAACAACTAACCGTTTTGGAAGCCCAGCAACAGAATTTCCGTAATGACCAGTTGATGAACTATACGACATCTAAGGCATTGATGGACTACTTGGAACGCCAGTTGGGTAATCGTGCACAAGTGATTCGTTCCAACAAGGAATTTACCAATCAGGTCAAGGACATTTCTCGCATACAGTCCCGCATTTCCAATCTTCGTTTGATGAGTAGTGAGGGAGGGGGTAACAATGCAGAATCACAACAGGAATTGGCAAAAGCACAGCGCGATTTGCAAACAGCTACAAACCGCGTTTCCCAGCTCACTAAAGATATTGAGGCTTCAACCTATAGTACAGAAACTGGCGTCAAAGCAAATGACATGTTAAGTCGCTGGTTAGAGCAGCTATTACTTCTTGAGAAGACCAAAGCCGAGATGACAGCTACTGATATTATGAAAAATAATTTGGATAAGCAGTATCTATTTTATGCTCCAATTGGCGCCACATTGGATCGTAAAGCTCGTCATATTGGTTTTATAGAGGCTAACTATATCGAAATGCTGAAGGCATTGAATGCAGCCCGTCTCCGTCAACGCAACTTACAAATGTCAACGGCATCCTTACGTGTGCTGAACCCACCGATGTTCCCATTAAATGCCCAACCCACCAATCGTTTGATGATTTTATTGGGTGCATTCATGTTAGCATTCTTATTCACGGCGCTCTATTTCTTCATCATAGAGTTACTCGATCGTACCCTTCGTGATCGTATGCGTTCAGAACGCATCACCAAGGTACCTGTTATGGGCTGCTTCCCCAAAGAGAGCAACCTGCGCTATCGTCGCTTCAACAAGACGATTGCTGATATGTCACTCAAGCAGTTGAGTAAAGCATTGCTGCCCCGCTTTAAAGAAGGT